>DATFRP010000140.1:0-2817 GCA_035263125.1 Vicinamibacterales bacterium | reverse complement strand
GGACGGCGGCCATCCCGCTCCGTACGCAATCGTGCCGGTGGGCTGGAAGGGATCGATTCCCGTTGGCCTCAAGACCATCACGCTTCGCAGCCGATATTTTCAGTTCGCACCGCACATCGCCGTCTACGGTGACGCCGATCTGCCGAACGTCCATCGGCTACAGGCCGGTCTCAAGGTCGTCGCGCTCAAGGACTGGGGCAAGTCAGGCGCGACGCTGGCACCGGGCGAGCCGCTGCGGCCGATTCGCCGCGCCGATACGAAGACGCCGCCCGAGCTGATCTTCTTCGAGGAGCTGGGCGAGACGCTGAAGGATCTCACTGTGCGCGACGACGAGATCGGTTTCGCACGCCAGCTCGAAGCCATCGGTATCACGCTGAAAGACGGCTTCCAGTTCGACAAGCTCGACGCACCGACGGTCGCGGGCCTCAAGCGCGCCGTGCTCGACGGCCAGACGCTCGCCGCGCACAAGGCCCGCGCGTTGAGTCCGACGCAGCCGGGCGGCACCTGGGCGATAGGCCAGGACATGACGAGCGTCGAGAACTGGCTGCAGCGCGCCGGCGTGGGCTTCGGTTACGTCTGGGGCGATCTCGAGAGCGAAGTGCTCTATCCCATCGTGCGAACCGACGCCGACGGCCAACCGCTGACGGGCAAGAATCGTTACGTGCTGCATTTCGCGCCCGGCCAGCTGCCGCCGGCACGCTACTGGCGCATCAGCATGTACGACATCGAGGGCTTCTTCTTCAACAACCCCATCAATCGCTATGGGCTCGGCAACATGGCGGAGAAGCTCGAGCCCGATCCCGACGGCGGCCTGACCATCCTCATTCAGAAGGACTCACCGGGGAAGGGTAAGGAGAGCAACTGGCTGCCCGCACCCGCCGAGGCTTTCTTCATGGCCATGCGGCTCTATCAACCCGAAGAGCGCATGTACCGCGGCGAGTACATCGTGCCGCCGCTCCGGAAGACCAACTGATTGGAGAACGTCATGAGATTCGGCACAGCTGTTGTTGCAATCGTACTGAGCGTGGCGGCATTGGCGGGATGTTCGCCCCAACCTGCGCCTCCAGCGGCGCCGTCCTCGAGCGGCGTCACAGCCGCGGAAGCGAAGTCCATTGCGCAGGATGGATACGTGTTCGGCCTGCCGGTGGTGTACATCGCTTTGCAGGCGGACGTGCAGACCAACGTCCCGAAACCCGAAGGCGGTCGCGCGCCGTTCAACCAGTTCGATCATCACCGCGAATTTCCCGACGCGAAGAACAACAAGATCGTCGGGATGAATGTGGACACGCTCTATTCGCTCGCCAACCTGGATCTCACTGCCGAGCCCGTCGTGCTGGTCGTGCCGCCGATGGCAGGCAAGCGGTGGTGGATCATGCAGATCATCGACGCGTGGAACGACGTGCCGGCGGCGCCCGGATCGCGAACGCACGACGGCAAGGGCGGAGACTTCGCCATCGTCGGTCCGAACTTCAAAGGCGAAATCCCCGCCGGCCTGGAAGTGATTCACTGCGATACCAGCATCTGCGCGCTCGGCGGTCGGACCTACACCGCGGGGCCGCGTGACTATGCAGCCGTCCACAAGATCCAGGATCAATACCAGTTGATTCCGCTCTCGCAGTGGAAGGGTCAGGGCACGCGCTACACGCCGCCGGCCGAGGTTCCGGTCAAGCCCGGTGTCGACGCCAGTGCGTCGGTGCCGGCGCAGGTGTTCAAGATGTCGGCGGAGGAGTACTTCGGCCGCTTGTGCGACCTGCTGGTCAATAATCCCGCGCGCGAAGCGGATGCGCCGATCATGGAGCGGCTCGCGAAGCTCGGCATCAAGCCCGGTGCGACCTTCAAGATGGACGCGTTCGATGCGGACACCCGCAAGGCGATCGAGGAGGGCGTCGCCGCCGGGCAGCAGGAGATCCGCGATGGCGAGTCGCAGATGGGCGAGATGGTGAACGGTTGGCAGATCGCCCGCGACCTTGGCCGGTACGGCACCCGCTACGCGTATCGAGCGACATGGACGTTCTTCGGGGTCGGCGGGAACGTCGTCGAGGATGCACTCTATCCGTTTGGTCTCGTGGATGCCGACGGGAAGAAGTTCGATGGGGCGAACAAGTACGTCCTGCACCTCACGAAGGACGAGATTCCGCCCGTGGATGCCTTCTGGTCGCTCACGCTCTACGACAAGGACTCGTACCTGGTCGACAACCCGCTCAACCGCTATGCACTGGGTGACCGGAGCAACCTGAAGTTCGGTCCCGATGGCTCGCTGACGCTCTACATCCAGAGCGAATCGCCCGGCAAGGACAAGGAACGCAATTGGCTGCCTGCTCCGAAACAAGGCACCTTCAAGCTGGCGCTGCGGCTCTACATCCCCAAACAGCAAGTCGCCGACGGCACCTGGAAGCCGCCAGCAGTGCAGCGCGTCGGCTCCTGATTGTTGATGCCGCGGCGGGGCGCGCTTGTCGTTAGTGGTCTGGCGCTGGCGTGCGTCGTGAGCAGTTGCGCACGCAAACCGGCTCCGACCGAGTCGCCGGCTACGAGCACTGCTTCGCCGGCCGCGACTGCAGCCGCGCCCACGACCGCTGCTGAGGCGCAGCTCGCAAATCCTGCGTCGACGCATTGCGTCGAGCAGGGCGGCAAGCTCGGCATCGAGCGCCGTCCGGACGGCGCTGAATTCGGCGTCTGCTTTCTCGAGGACAACCGCCAGTGCGAGGAGTGGGCGCTGCTGCGCGGCGAGTGCCCGCCGACCGGCGCAAAGATCACTGGGTACAACACGCAGGCCGGCCGGTATTGCGCCATCACGGGCGGACGTTACGCGGTGACGGG
>DATFRP010000139.1:0-35971 GCA_035263125.1 Vicinamibacterales bacterium | reverse complement strand
CGCGTTTGTTCTGCCTGCGTCACCCTCGTCCTAGCACGCTTCAGAAGTCATCAAGCCCGTCGCCTCCAACCCTTTTTTCTGGAATGTGCATGAGACTTTACGTAGGAAATCTGTCGTTCAACACCGAGGAACCGCAGCTCGAGCAGCTCTTTGCCTCGATGGGTCAGGTCGATTCGGTGCGGCTCGTTCGGGATCAGGAAACCGGCCGATCCCGCGGGTTCGCGTTCGTCGACATGGCTGACAACACGGCAGGCCGTGCCGCCTGTGAGGCGCTCGATCAGAAGTCGTTCGAAGGCCGCCGTTTGACCGTCAACGAGGCCAGGCCGCAGGAACGCAGAAACGGCGGCCCGTCAAAGGGCGGTCGGCGCCGCGATTTCAACCGCTAAGCACACTACCCTCATCGCTCGAGTGACCCTCGCGGCGCTTCCGAAACCTGACGCGCTTCGGTATGCTGAACGCCGCGAGGGACATTGACGATGAGATCTGCGAATTGGACGCGTGCCGCCGGCACGCTCGTGATGGCGTCGGCCATGGCGACAGCCTACTCAGTGTCCGCGCAGGACGGCACGACAGCCCTGCCATCTGCAAACTGCGCGAGCCTCCAGGGCTTTGAAATCAACGCGTCGGCGATCGGCGTTCCCACCGGCGGCGCGGTCGTGCAGACGGCCACGATGGTGGCCGCATCGGCGACCGGCAACACCAACGGCGACTTCTGCAAAGTGAACGGCATCATCAAGCCTCACAATCCGATGTCGCCGAACATGGAATTCGAGGTCAACCTGCCGCTCGCGTGGAATCGACGCGTGCTGCAGATGGGTGGTGGCGGCTATGACGGCAACCTGGTCACGGGTCTGACGCCGTTCACGCTGCAGCCGGCGAATGTCGACAACCCGTTGAAGCAGGGGTTTGTCACGCTCGGCAGCGACGGCGGTCACAAAGCCAGTGGGCCGGGGTTCGATGGACGATTCGCGCTCGACGACGAGGCGCTGCTCTCGTACGGCAAGCAGTCGATCAAGAAGGCGCACGACGCGGCGATGGCGATCATCAGGAAGGCGTACGGCCGCGCGCCCGAGCGGTTCTATTTCATCGGCGGATCGCAGGGAGGCCACGAAGCGCTCGACGCGGCCGCGCGCTATCCGAACGACTACGACGGCGTCGTCGCGCACTACCCTGCGTACAACGTGACGATGCTGCACCTCGGATCGCTGAACGCCGGCCGGGCAGTTTATGCCGACGGCGGCAAGGCGTGGATCAGTCCCGCGAAGACGAAGCTGATCACCGATGCGGTCTACGCCAAGTGCGACGATCTCGACGGCGTGAAAGACGGCATCATCTCCCACGTCCAGGCCTGCACCAAGGCGTTCGACGTGAAGACGCTGCGCTGTGCGAACGGCGCTGATACTGGCGACACGTGCCTCTCGGATGCGCAGCTCGGTGCGGTTGCGAAGATCAGCTCCGACTACAAGCCCGGCGTGACCGTCGCGGGCATGGACACATTTCCACGGTGGGCGCTGCTCGAGGGCGCGCTCTTCCAGGTCTCCAACTTCGGCAAGGCGCCGCAGCCGGGCAATCCGATCAACGGCAGCGAAGCGCTCCTCTACAGCGCAGGCGATCAGACCGCCAAGTTCATCATCACGCGCAACCCGAAGCTCGACACGATGACCTTCGATCCGGCGCAGTGGAAAGATCGCATCGCGACGGTCGCGTCGATCATGGATGTCACCGACGTGAGCCTCGCGAAGTTCAAGGCCAAGGGCGGCAAGATCGTCATGACGCACGGCACCGCAGACGACTTCATCACGCCGCACAACAGCGAGCTGTACTACCAGCGTCAGGTGAAAGAGTTCGGTCAATCGGGTGTCGACGGCTTCATGCGCTTCTACATGATTCCGGGCTTCGGGCACGGCTTCGGTCCGTTCAACACGAAGTTCGACAGCCTGAGGCTGTTGCAGGACTGGGTCGAGAAGGGTCAGGCGCCGAAGGGTGTCACCGCGGTCGATGGCAACCCGAACGCGAATCGCTCGCGTCCGCTGTGTGAATGGCCGAAGTGGCCGAAGTTCGCCGGAGCGGCAGGGACAGAGAGCAGCGCAGCCAGCTTTACCTGCACGATGTAAAGCCGGGCTGGATTTTTAGGCCCGGCGTTCTTGCTTCACGAAATAGCCGCAAGCGCGACGCCGGATCTTCGCAGCTCGATCATTCGCGACACGGTCTTCGCGATTTCAACGGCGGCGGCCTGGGGTGGTTTTCCTTTCGGATGAATGCCGCAGACGGCGGTCGTCGCGGAATGATCGAGGCTTCGACTCCATCGCGGCTGGCCCGTGTCGTCGCGGCCGTACGTGATGTACGCGGACAGCGTGTTGAGTCCCGTGCCCGGCCGCTCCCCGATCAGATGAATCACGAGCGTCGCGCCGGTCAGCCCCCCAATCTCGTAACCGACGCGCACCCGACCGTTCTCGACCACGATCTCGCGCTCGCCGACGTGATGCCCGGCGTCTGAGAGCAGTCGCCGCACCTCGGGCAGGAGCGCCCGCACCTGCTCGTTGACGGCATTGGCGTTCAGTCCGTCGGAGATCACGATTTGGACCTGTGGCCGCCGCGCGGGATACGACGACGCGAGCGCTCGCGCATCTTCGTCGCGCAGACGTTCGCCGGCCGCTGGATGTGCGAGGTAGTGGTCGCGGCTCGATGCGGCCGTTCGCACATGGATCGGGCGCGCGGCCACCCTGGCGATCGCGTGCTCATCGACGGTCGCATACAACGCGGCGCGCGCGTTGGCGTAGATGACGTCGAGTCTCGCATCCGCGTCCGCCGCGGCGTCGATCCCGAGATCGAGTCCGCGTTCACGCAGCTCGTTCAGGCGAACCGCGCCCTCCTCTTCGAGCACGGCGATCGATCGGCGCTCCCCGCCGGCTCGCGCGTACGCAGCATAGAGCCGCGCGACGCTCGCCGACGCGGCCAGACGATCATCGTCATCGAACACACCCAGCGCTTCGAGCCGCCGGCGCATCGGCGACCTCACGTGACGCCGCGTCCGATGACGCAATTCGGGATGCTCGCGAAACGAGGTCGTGAGATAGCCGAGCATCGGATCGGCGTTGCCGGCCACGGCCATCAGGTAGTCGGGCATCGCCCGTTCGGTAATCCGCGATGTGACGTGTCGAAGCACCTGCGGCGGAATGCCCATGTGGAACGTCGCACACACATCGAGCCCCATCACTAGCCCGTGCAGACGGGCCATCACGATGTCTTCGAGGCACGCCCGTTCGAGCTGTTCCGGGCTGCGGAACACTTCGGGACCGATGAAACCGGCGACATCGTTGACGATCATCCAGCGGACCGATGTCTCCTGCTGGATATAACGCGCGATGCCGTAGGTACGTGACTCCAACGTCACCATGTCGACGCCCTCGGCACCGTCGTTGGTTACCTCCGACCCCTGCCCGGTCTCGAAGTACAACCCATCGAAGGCGCGAGCGAGATCGAGTACGCCATCGACGTCGAGGCCGACCATATTGATCATCGCCTTCGAAGTGCCCGCGAGACTCTGGAACCCGACATCGATCGTCGTTCGACGCCGCGCCGCATGCTGCTTGACGATGTCGGAGAGCACGCAAAAGCGCGTCGGAAGCTCCAAGAGACGGACGACGCGTTCGAGCAGCTGTTCGAGCCGGACGATGGTGTCGAGATCGTCGGCGGCAGGATTGAGGCCGATGATGACGTCGCCGCAGCCGTACGACAGCCCTTCGAGAATCGAGAACAGGATCTCGTGCTCATCGTCGCCTGCGCTGTTCGGTTGAATCCGCGACCCGAAGTGCTGCGGAGCCTCACACAGCGCGCGTGCGACGATCGAGAGCTCATCGTCGGCCAAGACCTTGGCGACCGCGGCAATCGTCTCGCTCGCCAATCCACGACCGTACTGATGGACCCACGCGGCCGCCCGCGGCGAGAGCAGGACCTTGCGCACGTCGCCGACGGTCAGCCTGGAGAGGTCGTCGTCGACACGATGGTCTCGCGATCGATGCAGCGCCTCGCTGACGCCGTCGTCGACGAGCGTGGATCGATGAATGTCGCCGATGGTCGTGGCGGCAAGCGATCGGCGCGCTTCGTCGCGCACCCGATCATCATGTGTGCCGCCGACGGCGAGGTCGCCCTCTTTGAATGCGCTGCCAAGCGCG
Organism: Vicinamibacterales bacterium; assembly: GCA_035263125.1. Classification (GTDB taxonomy): domain Bacteria; phylum Acidobacteriota; class Vicinamibacteria; order Vicinamibacterales; family UBA2999; genus Gp6-AA40. Next base: position 31,796 of record DATFRP010000139.1, on the reverse strand, counting down.
AGCACCCTGGCAAGACCCTGGCCGTCCACACGACTACTGTAGGGCAAGTGGGCCCGTGGCGGTCAGGCCGCGTCCGGCTGACACCGGACATTACGTCTGCCGTGGTCCGGCGAATGTGGTCCATGGGTTCATGGGTGTTGGATGGCAGCCGCGTGAGCAAGGCCGATGCAGCGCGACCCAGCGGAAGCAGGAAGCCGGAACGCGTTCGTCCGCGATTCGTCGCGTCGACTTCCGTTAACGCGTTCGAGTTGACGCGAAACAGCTTGGACGTTTTGTGCCGTGTAACAGATCGGCACCGGGTCAGACCGTAGTCGACGCGGGCGCGACAGGGTGCGAGACGGACGCGTTCCCGGCCGCAGCGTCCGCGGCAGCCAGCCAACACCCATGAACCCATGGACACGGAGTCGAGCGTTACCCGCTGCTGAACCCTGACCGGTGGAGCAAGTGGGGGTCAGGCCTCTGAGGTGTTCTCCGAGCGGAGCTTCATTTCATTCTGCCGACGGAGGATCGAGCACCAGTTCTTGTGCTCGGCAATCGGCATGCCGCACTCCACGCAGATTCGAACGCGTGGCTTGGGTGGATCGTTCTGACCGAACAGGCGTTTGAGCAGTGACACCCGGACCTCCCGCGAAATTCTCAGATCCCTGCGATCTCCAGTGTCTTCAACGAACTTGTATACGTTGGACGATGCAGGGGGGTTCACGGTTGGCTCATGATCTCAGGCTTGATGTATAAGGTGGCCGGCAAGGATGTGTCGGCGACGTTACAGAGAAGGAGAGATCCGATGACCATTCGACGGGTTCACTGGGGGACGGCGATCGTGATGCTGGGCCTGGGGGCGGCCTTGGCCCTGGCACAGTCGGCGGCGCGGCCTGCTGCCGACCTCGATCCCGATTCCCGTGCTCGCCTTCCCTATCTGCAGCGCAAAGACATGGACGAACCGAGTCAGAAGATCTTCGATACCCTGCCCGGCCGCAGCCCCGAAGGCGTGTTGCGGGGGCCGCTGGCGTTCGCGGCCTACAATCCAGGGGTCGCGAAAGCGCTGTTCGATCTCCACAACGCTGCGGTGGGCGGAACGCTGGATCCGCACGTGCGCGAGCTGGCGATTCTCGTCGCCTGCCGTGAAACCAACTACAGCCTCGAGTGGAACGCCCATGAGCCGAGCGCGGTGAAAGCCGGCGTCGACGCGAAGACGATCGAGGTCGTGCGTCGCAACGGGGCGCCGACCGGCGTCGACGAGAAAGACGCGACCGTGATCCGCTTTGGCCGTCAGATGCTCCACGACGGCAAGATGGATTCGGCCACCTTCGCAAAAGCGGTTCAACTGTTCGGACGCAAGGGTGCGATGGATCTCGTGGCCGTGATGAGCACGTACGCGGTCAGCGGGTTCTATGCGATCGCGGTCGACGAGCACATGCCGCCAGGCCGCGCGGACCTCGACAAGCCCTCGCGACCGTAGCGAGCGCTTCATGGAAGCACGATAGCGGAGCTATCGTGCTTCAACCGCGCCAATCAGCCATTCATCGCCACGCTTCACGAGATCGAACGTCCACCTCCGTCGATCGACTTGAGGCGCACTGCTCCCCACTCGGGGCACGTAGCGCGCGATGCCGCTGCAGAATGCCTGCGCACGAAGATCTCTGAGCTCAATCTGGCAGTCGTCGAAGGTGACCTCCTGCTCCTTGAGACGCTCGAACGCCCTCGTCAGCGATCGCCGATCCACCGTCGGCCAGACCTTCGCCGCCGCAGTCGCATCGAGTGCACTGAAGGCGCTTCGGTATCGAGCGAGCGCACCATTGATCCCGCGAGTATCGAGTTCCCTCGACGGCGACGCGACCGGCGCAGCGGGAGCCGTTGCGCTGGTGCGGGGAGCCGCTGCCGACGGTGATGGCGGCCCGTTCGACGACGCGGCCGGCGCAGGTGGGCGAACGGGCGTAACGGGTGGAGTCGCCGCTGGTTCAGCAGGCGGACGGAGGGTTGCAGGAGGAGACGCGGTCGTCGTCGCGGGTGAAGAGGTCGTCGACGATGTGGGTGCCGAGGTCGTCACAGAAGGGGGCGCTGTGGCAGCAGGTGGAGGCGCTGTGGCCGCTGGCGGAGTCGCTGTTGCTGCCGGCCGTGGCGGTGGAGGCGATGCCGGCGCAGGAGGAGGTGCCGGCGTTGGAGGCGCCGCATTCGCGCTCGACGCAGTCTTCTCTGGCGTCGATGTCGCAGGCGGTGTCGCGGCAGTTCCTCGTTGTGATGGGAGCACCACTTTATTGACGTCGGGTGAGATCCGCACTCGATTCACATCAGGCGAGACGAGCGCTTTGTTCGAGTCGGGGGGTACCGTCGCTCGATTCGTCTCGGGCTTGTCCTGTGTCTGCACGACAGGAGGAGGGCTCGCGGGCGCCTGCGCGGCTGGCGTGCTCGGGGATGTCGCTGGCACACCTACTTTCCACGCAGCGAGCGGGGGCTCGTTCTGGACGCGCGGCACGTTCTGGCCTCGAGAACCGCTCTGGGTCGCAGGATTCGTCCGGGTCTGCGCGTTGTCTGCTGCGGTGCGTTGATCGTTCTGGGAGCGTCTGCTGCTCTCGGCGCGAGGAGGGTTCTCGACGCGCGTATTCGAATTCACTGATTGATCGATGGTCGGCTGTGCAGGCGGTTGATCAATGGTCGGGGGTGGGACAGCATCCGCGACAGGGGGTTCGACGTCCACGGGCGGTGGCGGCACAGGTGTCGCGGTGTCCGCTTCACTGACGAGCGAAGGCGTGTCGTCCTGCGAGAACCAGAGCGAGAACGGCGATCGCTGCATGAGCACGACCGCAACGAATGCGCCGGCGAGGGCCAGCGCGGTGAAGCAGATCTTGAATACGCGGCGCCGCCACTCGAGGAACGCGAGGCGACGCATCCCCTCGCCCGACGCTTCATAGAGCAGATCCTCGTCGAAGGTAACGCTGTCACGATAGCTGACGTCGACCGGATCGCGATCGCTTCCGGTGCCACGCCGTTCGCCCGCCCGCTCGACAGGAAAGAGGTCGAGCGCATTGTTCTCATCCTTCGCGCGCGCCGAATCCGAACGTGAATTTCTCATGAGCATGTCAAAGACCTATTCGCCAAACCAGTAGTCGAACGTCAGGCTGGGGACCCAATTGGCATTGAGCCCAACGCTCGTGAGCGCACGGAGCACGCTGGCGGTCATGAGCCACGTGCCTCCCACATTCCATTTGATGCCCGCGACGAGATCGACCCGCTCGGTCGTCTCGCCGGAGCCGGTCAATCTGATCGTCTCGACGCCGGCGAGGCGGGGATGCGGCAGCGTCGTCTCGACCAATCGCCCGAGGCCATCGAGCCTGCGGCCGAGCAGTTCGCCGATCAGCGTGACGCGCGGGGCGGCGACCACCGTGCCGGCCGCTGAGTACGACACGGCGTTGGCGACCTTGTCGAACGAGTAGCCGAACTCGCCGTGCACACCGGCACGATCGCCTTCGTACGACGCGATGATGCGCGGCGTGATGGCGGCCTGCCCCGTGCCGAGGAGATCCTCCTCGCGTCCGGTGGGCACGCGCAGCTCGGCGCCGATCGATACGCCGCTGGCGCCATCGCGGTAGACGTTGTATCGGCCTCGCAGGACGAGATCGCCGATCCCCGCGGCCGTGGCAGACCCGGCGGCCTGAAGCAGCCGGCGCCCGCGATAGGTATCGACCCGCTCGCCTTGCAACGTTACGCGGACGAACGGGAGTCCCGCGGTGACGTCCAGCCGATCGGTGATACCGTAGGTACCGGTGACCGTCATCGCGTCGGTCCGGATTCGCAGAGAGACGGTCTCGACGTCGAACGGCGCCGCGTCGCCTGTGAGAATGCTCGCCGTTGAGAGCAGCGTGCCATCGCGCAGATTGCGGCCGTCGATGTTGTCGAACATCGTGCTGCGATAGCTCACTCCGAGCGAGGCGCGGTCCCGCCCCGCCATCAACGCCCGCTCGGTATACACCGGACCGAAGCTGTCGCTCGAACGGATGACGGTGCCGAGGGCTGGATCGAGGCGGTAGGAAAAGCCGGCAGCCGACGAGGATGGCAGACTCGCCAGCTCCAGCACCAGCAGGTTCGAGATTGCGTTGCTCGTCGCGATCGCTGCCTGCTCGTCTCTGACGAAGTCGTCGGTTGGAATCGATCGATTCGTCATGAGAAACGACAGCACTTCCGTTATCGACTGCGATTGCTGGGCGCGTGCCGATCGCGCGGACGTCAGGGCGAACGCGACTGCGATCGCTAGCGACAGCGCCTGGCAACGCCGTGGAGCCATCATGAGGGCCTAGCCGCCTTTCTGCTCGACCGTGGCAGTGCGTCCCGCCACAGTCAGCGTGCCTTTCCGGTCCTTTCCAACGTTGGGTGCCACCAGGAAAGTGACGCTTCCGTTTCCGCTGCCGCTCGCTCCGGTCGTTACCGTGATCCACGAATTGTTGCTGCTCGCAGTCCACGCGCACCCGCTGGACGTCGACACCGTGATCGCTCCGGCGCCACCGGGGCGGCCGATCTTCGTGGTGCCTGGCGAGATCGAGTACGAGCAGGACGGCGCCGGCGATGGAGATGGTGCTGCGGCGGCGGCCTGGCTGACCGTGAACGCGCGTGTCGCAACCGTGAGCGTGCCCGTGCGCGCAGCGCCAGTATTGGCAGCCACAGTGAAGCCGACCGATCCGTTGCCGGTCCCCGTCGCGCCCGCTGTGATCGTGAGCCACGGCGCGTTGCTGCTCGCCGTCCACCGGCACGCGCTCGTCGTCGTGACCGCGACCGTCGTGCCCGTGCCTCCAGCCGCCGAGACGTTCTGACTCGTGGGCGCGATCGCGTAGCTGCAGGATTCGTTGACGGCGGACTGCGTGATCGTCGATCGCTGACCCGCGATGACGACGCCGCCCGTCCGATCGACGCCGCTGTTGGGCGCGACAGTGAAATTGACAGTGCCGTTGCCGCTCCTGCTGACCGGGGGCACGAGCGTGATCCAACTGACGTCGGTCGTCGCGGTCCACGCGCAGTCGCTGTTGACCGAGACCGACACGCTGCCGGAGCCGCCCCCTGCGCCCACGCTCTGGTTCGAAGGCGCGACCTCGTACCGGCAGGGCGCGCGCTGCGACACGCGAATGTGGCTGTCGTTGATGACGATCTCCCCGTCGCGCGCCGACGATCCATCGTTGGCGGCAACCCGGAAGGACACATCGCCCGTTCCCTGTCCAGATGTCGGCGTGATCGCGGAGATCCAGTTCGCCGAGGTCGACGCGTTCCAGGCGCATTCCGGCTGCGTCGTGACTTTCACGGTACCGGAGCCGCCGGACGCATCCACCATCGAAGGTGTCGTCACATCCAACTGACACTTGACCGACTCGGGGGTAGTCGGAAGGGTTGAGACGGTCGACTTCGTCTCGCAGCCGCCGGCCACGACAACGATCAGGACGAGGTATGCCGCCGTACGCATATCGATTGAGGACCCGTTACTTTGTAGCCCCACTCTGCTGTTGAACCGTTGCGGTCCGCCCGGCCACAGTGAGGGTGCCTGTCCGCGCGGCCCCTGTATTGGTCGGCACGACGAAGTTGACGGTTCCGTTGCCAGTGCCACTTTGCCCCGACGTGATCGTGACGAACGCCGAGTTGCTGGTCGCGGTCCAGCTACATCCGGCTTGCGTGGTCACTCTGACTGTGCCCACTCCCCCGGTCCGATCGATGTTCTGGGAGTTCGGTGAAATCGAATAGGTGCAGGGCGCGGCCTGCGACACGCTGAACGTCTGACCGGCAATGGTCATCGTCCCGTTGCGCGGCCCTCCGGTATTGGCCGCAATCGTGTACGCAACGGTGCCGTCGCCCGTCCCGGTCGCACCCGACGTGATCGTGATGAACGACTGATGGCTGGTCGCCGTCCACGCGCAGGTGCTGCCCGCCGACACGCTCACGGTTCCGGAAGAGGCGGTGTCAGGCGCGTTCAGTGCCGTTGGCGAGATCGAATACGTGCAGGGAGCCGCCTGCATCAGAGTGAATGTTTGAGAGGCAATCGTGATCGTTCCACTTCGTGCCGCACCGGTATTGGCGGCAAAGCTGAACGCAACCGACCCATTGCCGGTACCGGTCGACCCTGACGTGATCGTGATCCACATCGCGGTGCTGGTGGCCGTCCACGCGCATGCACTCGAGGTCGACACGGTGACGGTGCCCGTTCCTGCGCTCGATGCGACGTTCTGATTGGTGGGCGAGATCGAGTAGGTGCACGCCGCAGGAGCGGCGGCCTGCGACACCGTGAACGGCTGACCGGCAATCGTCATGGTTCCGTTGCGCGCGCCGCCCGTATTCGCCGCGACGCTGAATGCCACGGAGCCGTTGCCCGTTCCCGACGCCCCAGAAGTGATCGTGACGAAGGGTGCACTGCTCGCCGCCGTCCAGGCACATGTGCTGGTCGTCGACACTGTCACACTGCCGGTGCCGCCAGCGGCCGCTACGTTCTGAGTGGTCGGTGAAATCGAGAACGTGCACGAAGGAGACGTTGTCCCGGCCTGCATCACGGTCATCGTGTTGCCGGCGATCGTGAGCGTCCCGGTGCGCGCGGCGCCGGGGTTGGCGGCAACCGTGAAGGACACGGACCCATTGCCACTGCCACCAGCCCCGGACGTGACCGTGATCCACGGCACGTTGCTGCTGGCCGTCCACGAGCACTGCGGCTGCGCCGCCACCGCAACGGTACCTCCGCCGCCGGTGGCAGCAACGTTCTGAGTGGCTGGAGAGATCGAGGTGTTGCAGGCCGTGACACCGTTCTGGATCACGGTCGACCGCTGTCCCCCGATGCTGACCGATCCGTTTCGCTCACTTCCGGAGTTCGGGGCAGCCGTGAACTTGACGGTGCCATTTCCGCTGCCCGTGAGCGGAGGCGTCAGCGAGATCCAGGGCACATCGCTCGACGCCGTCCATGCACAGTCGCTTGCGGCCGCGACGGTGACGACACCCTCGCCGCCTACCACGCTGACGTTCTGCGATTGGGGCGTGACGTCGTAGCGGCACTGGGCCTTCTGCGAGACATGGACGCGGGAGTTGTTGACGACGATGTCGGTGTCTCGGACGGACGCTCCGTCATTGGCCGAGACTCTGAACGACACACTGCCATTGCCCTGTCCTGACGTCGGAGACAACCCACTGATCCAATCCACCGATGTCGATGCTGTCCACGCACACTCCGGTTGGGCCGTCACCGAAAACGACCCGGTTCCACCGCCGGCGTCGACAGCTGGCGGAGTGGTCAGCGACAACGCGCACTTCCCTGCGTCGGCAGCGGTCGGACTGGTCATCACGGTTGAAGAGCTCTCACATCCGCTGACCAACACGGCCGCAACGAGCACGGATGCCGCAGCTACAGATGGGCAGCGACGTGCCACACACGCGAGAATCAACGCAGGCCTCAGCAGCATCGCGGTCGTTCGATTCGTGCGCCAGCCAACTGCGCCGTTGGTGCACCTCGGCGGAGCAAGTTGCATTCCAGCGTTGAGCGTTGATGTTGCTCGGAGGGACCGATGCACTCACTCGCGCGAGCCACGCGATGATGGGGGATACGACATCAACGTGAGGCAACATGTTCGATTGGGCGACGTGTGCACTTCGCATCGAGCGAGGATCGCGCGACGCGATCGATCGCGCGAGAGCGCAGCAGACGCGCTGTGAGGGTTCGAGCGCACGAGCAGCGGCCAATGAAAACACCAGGCTCGCGTCAGGTGTTTGCCGGATGGATTTCGTGCGATGGAACTACGCTGAGGTCAGCAGCGAACCCGTGACGATGCCATTCAAAATGCAGAACGCGAAATGCAAAAGAAGGGCGCTCGGCACTCTTGCCACGGTTTGCCTCTTTGAATTTTGCATTTTGAATTTTGCATTACAGGTGTTTCCTCAGCGATCGCCGCCGATCGTGACGGACACACCAACGACACCAGGCGCGACAATCGGCGCGACCGCGGAGTGCTGGCCCGGTACGTTGATCGCCAGCCCGCTCGCGATACCAAGCGCGGCCCCGAAGGTCACGTCGCTCAGGAAGTGCATGTTCTGCAGGCGAGTGACGCTGATGAACGTGGCGACGGCGTAGGCCGGCACGCCCGCACGCCACCCCCACTTGCGCTGAAATACGGTGGCTGTCGCGAACGACGCAGACGCATGACCGGATGGAAACGAGCCCTGCCCCGGTGTGGCGGAGTCCTGATACGGCCGCGCGCGCGGAATGAGCTTCAACGCTCTCGTGAAGATGCCGTTCACGACCTGCGTTCTCACGAGCATGATCCCCAGGTCCGCCGTGCCGTCGTGACCGGCGGCGCGGCCGATCAGATACATCGCTCCGGGAATCGCGAACTGAACGCCGGCGTGACCCAGGTGATCACCGAGCACGACCGCGGAATCCCGCGTCGGCGACGCGAGCGCCGCGGCGATCTCATCGTCCACGAACAGGCTACCGCCCGCGAGCGCGCCCCCGGCGAGCAGCCAGCGCAGGGAATCGCCCTGCGCGACGCGCACGAGATCGTGCCCCATGCACCGAACCACGGTCGAGATGCCGTACTGATTGCACGGAGCCTCGGCCTGTTCGGGCGTCGACGTCGATGGCGCCGTCCCCTGAGCGGAGGCCACAGTCGCGCAGAGGGCCACGGCGACCAGCGCCGCGGAACCCCGTGTGGCGGTGAATGAGCGTGTCATGTTGCCTTCAGAAGTGGTACTGGACGCCAAACGCAAAGTGATGCGTGCGGGATGGAACCTTCGCCTCACCGCCTGCAACGCCGATTTCCGGTGAGGCCCACGTGTACTTGTACTCGCCGACTGCCCCGACACCACGCCATAGCAAAAACTCGACGCCACCCCCCACTTGCACCCCGATTCCGCCACTTTCGTACTGCTCGAAGTACTCGTTGTCGATGTGGCTTTCGGCATGCGGTACGGTTGGCCCGGCGCCCGCGCGAGCGACGGCGACGATCCGATGAGCGCCACGTGCATCAGAGGGACCGAACCCATGGCGTGCGGAGAAGTTGGCGAGGACGAAGTTGAGACCGTGCGACATCGACACGCGGTCCACGATCGACGACAGGGGAATAGTGACATCGATCGGAACGCCGCGCAGCGTGCCTTGCGCGTGGACGGTGCGGTCGACCTCCGCATACACCTTCGCATGAATCCACTCTCCCTCGATGCCCATCCAGCGGTGCCCTCGCGGCACCCACGTCCCGCGCACACTGTAGTACTGCGGAGATCGGAAGGCTTCGCCGCGATACGCCACGCCGGCAAGCGCGAGTCGGGTCCCTTGACTGGGTAACGTCAGATCCATCGTGCTCGATAACGTGTGCGCCACACCCAGGAGTCCTTCGACGATCCAGTCGGCGCGCGCCGGTGCGGGACACAGGAGAGCGAGGCTCAGCGTCAGGACGAACGGCCGCATCCAGACGGCGTCGAGACGGGTCTTCAGAACTCCGTGATTGCGGTTAGAACGCATAGCCCAGCTTGAGGGCCAGGGGTACAGTGACGCCCGCATTTTCGGCCATGAGATTGCCGTTGGAATAGTGATTCAGATTGAGCTCGACGTTGAGGCGTCGGTTGCGTCCGACGAACATGCCGACGGCCATGAAATCCTGGAACGTGAAATGGCTTCCCGTCTGTAGACCGTCAATCACGACGCGCGAGATGTAGGTTGGTCCGGCTTCCGAAAACGAGACGTAGACGTCAGCCGGCTTCGCGCGGAACACAGTGAATCTCAACACTGGAAAGACCGACAGGGTACGAAACCCATTGTCGTCGTTCCTGCTCCGCCACTCCGAGTAGCTGGCGCCGAAGTCGAGCGCGAACACCTTCTTCGTGTGAAACACATTGCGCTCCCACAGCAGGCTCACCACGCTATGCCGGACCTTGACCTCGCCTCCCCAGAAGATCGGTACGGTCTTGTTGAAGAAACGATTCACGCTGAAGCCGAACGCGTCGGTGGCGTATCCGGCTTGAACGATGTTCTCCGGAAAGATGTAGCCGGCAGCGACGCTGTCGGCCACTCGCTCCGGGGGCAACGGTCGCATCGTGAGGCGAAGGCCTGCCGACGTGAAGAGGGTCGCCGGAGTGCTGTCCGCGGAATGCGCGGGAATCACCGTGGTCCCCACGAGCAGATCAACCGCGGAGGTGAGCTGATATTCGATGCCGCCGCCGAGCAGCACCGATGCGAAGCGCGCGTCCTTCACGGCCGGCTTTGCATCGAGCTCGAAACCACGCCGGTTCGTGATGGCCAGGCCGCCTTCACCGAACAGCGACAGCCGTCCGCCGATTGGCATCCGTGTCTGTGCGGTTACCGTGCCGTAATGCATCCACACGGTATCTGTCGCCTCGGATCCATCGAGGCCGCGGTACCGCACGTACTTGATAGGGCGCATGTAGCTGCCCTGCAGCGAAAAATGGTCCCCGAAATGATGGCCGAAGAGCACCACGCGGGCTGCCGTATGTGGAACGTCGATCGACCCAACCGAATGTCCGGGTTCGAGTTGGCGGTCGGAAAAAGCGTAGCCAATGTAGCCGGCGCTCAACGTCACGAAGGAATTCGCCAGTCCCGGCGGGTACTGCACGCGTCCGTCACCCTGAGAAGGTTGAGGTGAGGGAGATGACTGGGTGCCGGAAGGTTCCTGCGCCAGGATTGACGCACTCAGGCAGCACGCCAGGCCCGCCGTGGCGAGGATGAGCCCTGTTCTTTTCATTCGATGAACAGATTGTCGCCTATCGATGACGCGGAAGGAATCAGGAAGTCCGTACGCGGTTCAGGAACTCGAGCACGGTCGTCGTCTGCGGGGGCAGAATGTGTCCGGCGTTCGGAACACAGGTGACGCTCGCATTGCGCACGCATCGCTCCACCCGTTCACGCGTCTCGTGTGCGTCGAGCAACGCATCGTCGCTGCCAACCACGACGTGGACCGGCATTGACAAGCTCGCAAGATCGGCGTCCGAGCATCGAGGTATTCGCTCCATCCGTGGCCTGAAGTTTCGGAACACCACGAGCATGGCGTCGACCAGCGGCTTCGGAAGGGCGCTGGCCCCTCCAGATACGAGCTCGAGAGATTTCAACAGCCCCCACGTCCCACACAGCCGCAGTACGCCGACCTTCAACAGCAGCACGACATTCTGCCGTCCAATTCCCGAGGGCGAAATCAAGGCGAGCGAGGCCACTCGATCGGGGCGGCGTATCGCGAAGTCGAGGCCAAGCCACCCGCCGAGCGAGATCCCGACCACGCTCGCCCTTTCGAGGCCCAGACCCACCCAGACGTCACCGAGCCACTCGGCGTACGCGGATGACGCAAGCGGGGGTCGTGATGGAGCGCTCAGCCCGGGTTCGCCGATCATGTCGACCGTGTAGACACGGTGACCCTGCGCCCACATCGCGACGTCCCGCATCCACGACGCCGAGTTCGTGCCCGAGCCGTGGAGGAGCACGAGTGGCGGCGCAGACGGATTCCCGCTCGCGACCACGAACGTGTCACCCTGGCGGGTCGATACGATCCGCTGTTCGCAGGGCACCGGCCATCGCGTCAGCACACGGCGGTATTGCGACTCGATCGCCTGACGCCCCGCTTCCGATCTGTAGATGCCGGCCACGATCCTTCCCCACCTCACTCGCGATTGGCTTCAGCCAGAGTCGCGATCGTTCGGACCAAATCGCACGCAAGCGTCGGATTCGCCGTGATCATGATGCGCAGCCGCCCGCGGTCGGCGTCATAGAAGCTGTCGACGCGTGGAAAGTCCGGTTCGCCACGACGGGCATTCAAGCCGGCCATGATCAGCGTGGTGATCCGCTGGCCATCCTCGGCGCTGATGGCGTCGACGTCCACGATGCTCGAGACCAGCACCTGGCGGGTCCGCGAAGGGCTCGGTGCTTCATTCGCATCGAAGGGAGCCCCAGCGAACTCCTCCAGGGCCGAACGAGTCACGCGGTATTCCTTGCCGATGCGCTTGGCTGGTAGCCGCCCTTCGCGGATGAATCGCCGAACGGTCTTGACGTGGAGGTTCAGCCGTTTCGCGACATCGTCAACTTTGAAGAGCTGCTTCGTGGACGGAACGCCCTGCATGCTCCCAATTATTCCTTACCATTACCTAATTAGGCAAATATATACTGACTTTTGGGAACTATAAGGAATAATTTGTGGTCTCTCGAGCTCAGGTCATCTCTTGGGAAGCTCGACGTGCAGGGGATACGCGCGTTCACCCGCCAGGACCTTCATCGGGAGACGGTTTTCAGGAAGGGGGATCGGGCATGTCGTGTACGGGTTGAACGAGCACGGCGGGTTGTACGCCTGGTTGAAATCGAGCACGGTCGTCCCGTCATCGCGCAGGTCCGAATACAGAAAGCGCGCCGCTTCGTACGTCTCTTCGCCGCTCGATCGATCGCGGAACACGAAGTAGAACCGCTTCGGTCGTGTCGTGAACGGCCGCAGCCGCAGCGTCTGCCCCTGCACCGTGAACTCGACGACCCCCTCGGTCTTGTAGGCGTCGACATCGCCGAAGGTGTTGAGAACCTTCACGTCGTGAGGGGACGCATCGGCGATGAAACGCGCGGTCACGCGGTACTCCATCTGGATCGGAAACCATCTGAACCCGAGGAATCCGCGTGCGAGCTCGCCCTGTGGATCCCACACGCGAAGTGATTTCCGTCCGCCGCTTCGATGTACGACCATGCGGATGTCGCCGACCTCGAGCTCGTCTGGCTTGTCCGCACCGTCATCTCTCAGATCGATCGGCTCGGTGACCGGCTGACTACCGATGTGCACGTGCGATCCGCGCTCCGGCTCGAAGCGAACGAGATCACCCTGCAGCACGAAGCGTCCGATCCGCGGTGACGAAGCGGACGCAGGTAGGACGATGTCGTTCGTTCGAGCGCTGCCGGCCGTGTGCGTGCCGGGCTCGAGGAAGTGCAGCCCGGCGATCGTCGACCACTCGCGGCGATAGCTCTCCTCGTGCTTGGCGCGCCAGTCCTCCGTCTCTTTCGTCGCGGCCGCGACATCGATCGTGGCCGGGTCCTGCGACGAACGTGTTCGGCACGCAGCGACAGATAGAGAGACGGAGACGATGAGGAGCGCGCACTCGACTCGAACCGGTTTCATTTGACGGATGATAGTTCGTGGAATCAGGAAGCTGGAAGCAGAAGTGAGAAACGAAGGGGACGGAGGAGACGGATTAACAGGAGAAACGGAGGAACGGAGAATCATTTTCAAGAAGTCATTCTTGAAGTACTGCTCTCCGTTGCTCCGTTCCTCCTGTTAATCCGATTTCTCCGTATCCTCCGTTTCCTGCCCGATTCCTGCTTCCTGATTCCTGATCTCCTTGTGCTCTAATCTCCTTCCATGCGAAGCGGTCTCCGATATTTCGTCTGGATCTTCGTTGTGGTCCTGGGCATATCCACTCACGCCCAGTGGTTGCATCAGCCGATGGCTGGGGCACCGCGAACGCCTGACGGCAAGATCAACATGACCGGGCCGGTGCCGATGCTGAACGGCAAGCCCGACCTCTCCGGCATCTGGCAGGTACAGGGTGATCCGCGCGCACCTGGCGGGCTCTTCGGCTTGGGCGAATCGCTCAACTCGAGGTACTTCCGCGACGTGCTGTCGGACTTCAAACCCGACGACCGGCCGCTCACGCCCGCGGGCGCCGAGCTGCTCCGCCAGCATCAACAGCCGGGCGCCTTCAACCCCACACTGAACTGCCTTCCCGACGGCGTGCCTCACGGCGATCTGCTGCCTGAGCCGTTCAAGATCATTCACTCGACCGGCGTCATCGTGATGCTCTACGAAGTCGAGACGACGTTCCGGCAGATCTTCACGGACGGTCGCAGGCTGCCGGCCGACCTGTCACCGACGTGGCAGGGCTACTCCGTCGGTCATTGGGACGGTGACACGCTGGTCATCGAAACCGCGGGATTCAACGATCGATCCTGGCTCGACGCGCGCGGTACCGGCCACAGCGAGGAGATGCGCGTCGAGGAACGCTTCCGTCGCCGCGACTTCGGACACATGGATCTCACGATCACCATCACCGATCCGAAGACCTTCACCAGGCCGATCGCCTTCAGCGTCGTCGAAGAGCTGCTTCCCGACACGGACCTGCTCGAGCACTACTGCCTCGAGAACGAAAAAGACGACGCGCATTTTCCGGGGAGAGAACGCAAGTAACTCCTGGCTCGCGACTTCCGAGCGCTCTTCGTTGTCCCGCTTCGCCCACGACGATCGCGGAGGAGACACGGAGAAGTAGAGTCACGAAGATCACAAAGTTGAGGAACGGAGCTCGGCCCAATGAAGCCCGGCCGTGCTGCCACGTCATCCAGACCTACCAGGGCAGCGATAGACATCGGCACCGGCGATAGAAACAGTGGGTGCGTGTACTCGAGCTTCACACGTCGAAGCTGTCGATCGGCCACGACAAATCGTGGAGCCCACCGCGTCCCACGGTTGACCTCCTCCGGTGTGCGCCACGCAACTTTCATCGGTGGCTCGAGGGACCAACGGACCGACGGCACTCGATGCGGCTCGCGCCAAAACAAGGCGATGGAGTGCCCAGTTGCAATTCGTTTACGCCAGTTCGGACACGACAAACACCTTCGGAGTCACCGGACGCATACCGCGAGCCACGCATACGTCGACCACGTTTGAATCGGTAGGATCTTTGCTGAGGCCTTAACGACTCGATCCATGGCGCGTGCAGCTATCGGAGAGGCCCTATGTGCGGGATCGCTGGGACGCTAAGTCTCTCCGGCCATCCTGTCGATCCAGCGCTCGTGAGTCGTATGGGTGGTGCGCTCGCACACCGCGGACCCGACGAGCGCGGACTCCATGTCGACGCCGAGGTCGGTCTCGCCCACACTCGTCTGAGCATCATCGACCTCGTGGGCGGTCACCAGCCCATGTCGCTCGACGCCGGGCGGCTGTGGGTGACGTTCAACGGCGAGATCTTCAACTACATCGAGCTGCGCGAGCAGCTGATCGGACTCGGTCACCGGTTCACGTCACGTTCGGACACCGAGGTCATCCTCCACCTGTATGACAGGTACGGGCCCGATTGCGTGACGATGATGAACGGCCAGTGGGCATTGGCCATCTGGGACTCGCGTCGGCGCCGCCTCTTTCTGTCTCGCGATCGAATGGGGGTGCGACCGCTCTTCTACGCTCATCTGAACGGCGTCAAGTTCTCGTTTGCGTCTGAAGTCAAAGCGCTCTTTCAGGACGCGGACGTCCCACGCGCCCTCGATCTCGAGGCGCTCGATCAGGTCTTCACATTCTGGTCACCACTGAGTCCCCGAACGATTTTCACCGGCATTCACGAGCTGTCGCCCGGGCACTCGCTGATCGTCGAAGCCGGCTGCGTTCGCACATGGTGCTACTGGAAACCGCAGTACGAGCCGACGAAGATGGGTTCGTCACAGACGCTGTCGGAAGAGTTGCAGGCGCTACTCGTCGATGCCACTCGAATTCGACTGCGGGCAGACGTACCGGTCGGCGCCTACCTCAGTGGTGGACTTGATTCGAGCGTCACCGCCGCACTCGTCAAGCGATTCACGACCACTCCGCTCCGCACCTTCTCGGTCGCGTTCGACGACGCCGAGCTCGACGAGAGCTGGTATCAGCGGCAGATGCGGGATGCGCTCCTGACGGACCACGAGTCGCTCCGCTGCTCCTCGTCGGACATCGGACGCGTGTTCCCGGACGTGATCCGGCACACCGAGACGCCGGTGCTGCGGACCGCGCCGGCTCCGCTGATGCTGCTGTCGCACCTGGTGAGCGAGCGCGGGTACAAAGTGGTGCTGACTGGAGAGGGTGCCGACGAAGTACTTGGCGGCTACGACATCTTCAAGGAGACGAAGATCCGTCGCTTCTGGGCGGCGCAGCCGCAGTCGCTGCGTCGCCCGCTCCTGCTCCGTCGGCTGTATCCCTACATGCCCAACATGCAGGCTCAGCCGCTGCCCTACCTTCGCGCCTTCTTCAAGGTGACGGAGCGGGATCTCGACGATCCGTTCTTCTCGCATCTTCCGCGCTGGGAACTGACGTCGCGCCTGAAGTGCTTCTACTCGGATGCGACGCGCGATCGACTCGGCACCTACGGTGCCGTCGACGATCTGCGCTCACGGCTGCCGGCTGAGTACGCGAGGTGGGATACCTTCTCACGGGCCCAGTATCTGGAAGCCGCTCACCTGCTCCCGGGGTACATCCTCTCGTCGCAAGGCGATCGCATGGCGATGGCCAACGCCGTCGAAGGTCGCTTTCCGTTTCTGGATCATCGTGTCGTCGAGTTTTCCAACGCGCTTCACCCGACGATGAAGATGAAGGTGCTGACCGAGAAGCACCTGCTCAAGCGCGCGGCGCAGGGCCTCGTGCCCGACGTGATCGTCAACAGAGAGAAGCAGCCGTATCGGGCGCCGGATGCGAGGAGCTTCCTGGATAGCGGGCAGGCGACGCCTGAGTACGTGGAGGAACTGCTCTCAGAACCGCGGCTGCGCGCCGACGGCATCTTCGATCCGTCAGCGGTGCAGCGCCTGGTCGCAAAGATTCGCGGGGGTCGTGCGATCGGCGTCAAGGACAACATGGCACTGGTCGGCATCCTTTCAACTCAGCTTCTTATCGAGCTTTTTATCAGGACATCCCCCGATGCACACGATTCAGAACGAGGTACGGCAGTTCGTCGTGGAGAACTTTTTGTTCGGGCAGGCCTCAACTGACCTCCGGGACGACGAGTCGCTTCTCGATCGCGGGCTCATCGATTCGACGGGTGTACTCGAGCTCGTCGGATTTCTGGAACGTCGCTACGCCATCAGCATCGACGACCGCGAGCTCGTCCCCGACAACCTGGACTCCATTGCTCGCATCGTCGCATTCGTCGAAGCCAAGGCGCGGGCGCAGGTGAAAGACATTGCAAGTTGAGAATTTCCTCGAGCGCAGCGCCGCGCGGTTTCCCGGGAAGACCGCGATCGTCTGTGGCGAGCGGCGACTGACCTATCGACAGGTCGACGAGGAGTCGACGCGTGTCGCTGGTCTGCTCAAGGAACAGGGCCTGCAGCGCGGGGATCGCGTCGCCATCTATCTCGACAACTCCATTGAAGCCGTCGTCGCGATCTTCGCGGTTCTGAAAACCGACGGCGTCTTCATGCTGGTGAACCCGACCGTCAAGGCCGAGAAGCTCGGCTTCCTGTTGAATGATTCGCGCGCCAGCACACTCGTCTGCCACCGGGATCGACCCAACCGGCTTGGCTCCGTCTGGAACGAGACGCCGCATCTTCGAACGGTGCTGACAGTCGGCGGAGATGCCGCTGATGTGCCGGGCAAACGAGCCGTCGCGTTCGACGCACGACCCGGACAGCGGTGGTCGAGAGCACGATCGGGCATCGACATCGATCTGGCGGCGCTCATCTACACCTCCGGCTCAACTGGGCAGCCGAAGGGTGTGATGCTGACACATCTGAACATCGTCTCGGCCGCGACGTCGATCACGACCTACCTCGAAAACACGAATGACGACGTCATTCTGAACGTCCTCCCGCTGTCATTCGACTACGGCTTGTACCAGGTCCTCATGGCGTTCAAGATCGGAGCGACCGTCATCGTCGAGCGCTCCTTCGCGTTTCCACATGCCGTTCTCGAGACGCTCATCCGCGAACGGGCCACGGGGTTTCCCATCGTCCCGACGATATCAGCGCTGCTGCTGCAGATGGACCTCTCGCGCTACGACCTGAGCGCGCTGCGGTATGTCACCAACACCGGGGCCGCGCTGCCGACCCAGCACATCCTCGAGTTGCGCAAGGCCCTTCCCCACGTCGCGCTCTACTCCATGTACGGGTTGACCGAATGCAAGCGCGTGACCTACCTGCCGCCGTCTCAACTCGATCGTCGGCCCGACTCGGTGGGCCGCGGGATGCCGAACGAAGAGGTCTACATCGTCGACGATCACGATCGACGCCTCGCGTCGGGCATCGGCGAACTGGTCATTCGCGGGTCGAATGTGATGAAGGGCTACTGGGAGCGGCCCGAGGAGACCGAACGGGTGTTGAGGCCGGGGCCGCTGCCTGGAGAACGGGTGCTCTACTCCGGTGACATCTTTCGGATGGACGACGAGGGGTATCTGTACTTCGTCGGCCGCAAAGACGACATCATCAAGACCAGAGGCGAGAAGGTCAGCCCGAAAGAAGTCGAGGACGTGATCTACAAGCTGCCTGCCATTGCCGAGGCCGCCGTGGTCGGCGTCACCGATCCGATTCTCGGCCAGGTGGTAAAAGCGGTCGTCACGCTGAAGCCCGGTGTCTCGATCACGAGCCTCGACGTCCGGCGACATTGCGTCTCACATCTCGAGGACTTCATGGTGCCGAAGATCGTCGAGATTCGCGACGTGATGCCGAAGACGGGCACGGGAAAGATCGACAAGAGCGGGCTGAAGGCGCCGACGGCTGCGTGAACGCCCGGGGTGACGGCCACCAACGACCATGAGTTACGTGACGATTCCGATGCATGCGTCACATCACGACGACCTGCTCCGTCTGTGGAAGGAGAACCTGACCGGACTGGAGCACAGTGACGATCTGCGAGCGCGGTCGACGTGGGCGTATCAGCAGAAGCCGGATGGAGCTGCTCGTACGATCGTGGTCGCGGACGAAGCGAGCGGCGCGCTGATCGGCTGCGGATCGGCGTACCCGCGCGTCGTCTCGTTGAATGGGGCCAGGCTGGTGGCGGGGGTGCTGGCCGATTTTGCCGTCTCGCGCACGCATCGCTCCGGAGCAGCGGCACTTCTGATTCAACGGGCGCTCGCCACGGGCGGAGCCGAGCCGCCCTTGTCATTTCTGTACGGTCTGCCGAACGAGGCAGCGCTGCCGGTCTTCAAACGCATCGGGTACAAGGCGCTCGGGGCGGTGCAGGCGTGGGTCAAGCCGCTCCATGCGGCGTACAAACTGCGCGAGTACATGACTCGTGGCTCGTTCGCGCAGTTTGCCGCGGTTCCGGTCGACAGCTATCTCGCGGCGGCGGATGCACGCCGGCTGCGCCGCTTCCCTACCTCACAGTCGTTCATCGTCCGGCGAGCCGATCATCGCTTCGACGATCTCTGGCAGCGTGGCAGATGGAGCTACGCGCTGGCTGGCCAGCGGACCGCGTCGTACTTGAACTGGCGGTACACGACCCCGACCGCGAGCGCGCGCGAGTTCTATTGCCTGTGCGAACAGGGCCGCACCGAGCTTCTGGGCTACATCGCCTTCTCGAGACATGACAACAAGATCCTCGTGGAAGACGTCTTCGCCGTGGACCTGGCCGAATCGGCCGAGCGCCTGCTGTTGCGGTTCACATGCGAGATGAGAGACCAGGGGTGTGATTCCGCGTATCTGTCGTACTTCGGTGACTCCCGCTTCGCTCAGTGCCTGAGCCGCACCGGATTCGTTTATCGAGGGGAACAGGAGCGCAACGTCCTGCTGATGACGCGCGGGGTCACGTCCGATCAAGCCAGAGCGCTCGGCACTCCGAACAGCTGGTATCTGTTCAGTGGAGAGATGGACGTGTAGCGAGTGTCCCGCTCGATGTTCGGATCAGTTGGTCTGGCGTGGCAGCGTCACCTGAATCCGCTTCCGATATTTCACCGCGATGCCATTGCGTGTGGCAGGTTGGTACGACCACGCCTTCGCGGCAGCGAGCAGCATCCGATCGTAGGCCGTGTCCAATGGTTGGGTGATGATCGCCGACTCGACGCTGCCGGTTTCACCGATGACGATGAAGAGCACACCGGTTTTCTCGCTCAGGACCGTCATCGAAAAGCGCGGGATATCCTGTCTCACGGTGACAGGCGCGACCACGTCCGCGTCGTTGCTGTCGTAGATGCGTGGCATCCGCGCCGTGTTTGCGATCGAGGCATCTCGAGGAGGCGGCGCCGGGGTATCGGACCGCGGCTGCGGCGGTGGCGTCATCGCTTGTGCCGCCAGATCGTTGAACCCGGCAGCGAGCACGCGGAGATCCGACAGAGGCGAGCGGCTGGCCGGACCGGCGATGTCGGGATCGGACAGCGCAGCCAGCAGCTCGGTGAAGCCGCTGGCTGCCGTTTTGTAGTCGTGCTGATCGAAGGCGGCTTTGGCCCGCGCGTATCTGGATTGGATGATCGCGGGAAGCACGGACTTGCGCTTGTCGCTGAACATCGCGCGCAGGCGCGGTGGTATCTCCGAGTCGGCCGGTCGAAACAGCGGATCGCGCGCGATCATCGCCGTGATCGCTTCATCGGCCTCTTCCGTTTTCCCCAGTGCGACGAAGCAGAAGGTGCGATAGAGATCGATCGACTGGCGATCCCGAGGTGAGGGGTTGGCGGTCGTCAGTCGCTCGAGGGTGTCGAGCGCCTTTCGGTAGTCGGCAGACGCGTAGAGCTGACGAGCGGCCGCCAGCGAGCCTTGAAGATCGAGAGTGGCGGCAGGCGATTCGAGTGGAGCGGGCGCGGCCTGTTCCGATTGCGCACGCATCTCGGATGTCAGTGCCGTCACCAGGATCAACGATGTGCTCAGGGCCAGTCGCATGGGTTTGAACCAGTGTAGAGCGGACAGACGAATGAGCGGCGACATCGGTGTGGCAATCGAAGAGAATTCACATCGCGTTTACATCTCGCTTACGTCAACGCGCGGACTGGAGATTCGCTATGCAGCCTGAACGCTCGAGCGACATCACGCGAATCGTGCTGTTCGTGCTCGTGATCGCCGCCCTGCTGGCAGGGAGCTTCTGGACGCTGCTGCCGTTCCTCAGCGGCCTGATCTGGGCGACCACGATTGCCATCGCCACGTGGCCGCTGCTGCTGCGACTGCAACGATTGACCGGACGGCGTTCCTACGCGGTCGCCATCATGACCGTCCTCGTCCTGCTCGCGTTCATCGTGCCGTTTGCGCTGGCGGTCAACACCGTGCTCGATGCCGCGAGTCAGAGCCCGCGAGTGATGAACGACTTTCTCGCGCACGGACTCGGCCCCCCGCCTGAGTGGATTGCGAAGGTACCGATTCTCGGGCGGCGGCTCGCCGAGCAGTGGCAGACGATCGCCGCGGGTGGACCCGAGGCGCTCCAGGCGTTCATGCAACCCTATGCCTACTCGGCAGCGACCTGGGCGATTGCCGCGACCGGCGGCTTCGGCAGGACGCTGATTCTCGTGCTGCTGACGCTGTTCCTCGTCGCGATTCTCTACACCAATGGCGAGACGGCGGCGCGCGGCGCCCTCGCGTTTGGGCGTCGGCTGGGCGGCGAGCCCGGCGAACGTACCATCCGGCTTGCGGGACAAGCCGTGCGAAGCGTGGCCTTGGGCGTCGTCGTGACCGCGATGGTGCAATCGATCCTGGTCGGCCTTGGACTGTGGTTCTGCGGCATCCCTCATCCCGGCGTTCTGACCGCCATCGCGTTCGTGTTCGGCATCGCACAGATCGGTCCTCTGCCCGTTCTGGCCCCCGCGGTGATCTGGCTGTACTGGAGCGGCTCGACCACGTGGGGGACCGTGCTCCTGATCTGGAGCGCGCCGGTGTTGGCGCTCGACAACGTGTTGCGGCCGATTCTGATCCGACGTGGCGTGGAGCTGCCGCTGTTGCTGATCCTCGGCGGCGTGATCGGCGGCTTGATCAGTTTCGGCGTGGTCGGTCTGTTCGTCGGCCCCGTGGTGCTGGCAGCAACCTACACGCTCGCGAAGGACTGGGTCGCACGAGGGCAACCCGATGCGACGTGATTCTAGGGTTGTCTCGAGGAAACGGAGGTTACGGAGAAAACGGATTAACAGGAGCAACGGAGGAACGGAGAACGAACGGAGCTCCGTAACCTCCGTTCCAGCACGATGGCAGAATGGACACAATGTCACGCGTAGCGCGGACGGCAATTGCCGTCGTGCTCATCGGGGCGATCGCCGGATGGCGTATGGGGTCGGTTGCGGGACAAGCGGCCTTCGACGTCTACGAACTGGCCGACTATCGACTGACGCCCGAGGTCTTCGAGCGGTTCGTCGACGCGAGCCGCCGCGTCGG
This sequence comes from Vicinamibacterales bacterium, assembly GCA_035263125.1. Lineage (GTDB taxonomy): Bacteria > Acidobacteriota > Vicinamibacteria > Vicinamibacterales > UBA2999 > Gp6-AA40. The sequence continues at coordinate 9,811 of DATFRP010000139.1, read as the reverse complement.
CGACGTCCTGCAGATGGACTCGTCCTTCAGCTACGCGCCGCTCTTCACGAAGGACGTGATGTTGTCCGGCGATGCCGTGTCAGAAGCCAGCGGCCTGATGACGCGTCTGGAGAATCACCCGGGTCTGGCCGCTGCGCTCGCGTCGGCGAAGATGACGCCGCGAGACTATGCCAAGTTCGCGATTGTGCTGGTCGCCGCCTATCTGGCGAACGGTTTCATGAAGGCGGGTGTACTGCAGCGCGTGCCCTCGGGGGCACCGACAATCAACGTCGAGTTCGTGAAGACACACGAATCCGAAGTTGCCGAGACGCTCGCGCGTCTCGGCATCACTTGAACTGCTGTGTGAGGGGATTACTTCATTCGGAGAGACCGAGGAACGTCAAAACGGTACCGGTGCCCAACATCCCGATGCCCACCCAACGTCTCCCGTTGTTGACGGCGCTGATAGTGCTCGTCACTGGTAGTCCGGTGCCCGGGTTGATGATGGTCATCGTCACTGTCTCGCTGGACGTGGCGGTGAGCACGGCTCCGATCACCATCAGGCCAAGACCGGCGACCACAGTGGGTCGACTCAGTTTTTCTTTGGTGAAGAGCGGCTCGCGCGTGGCCGCCGCGGCACTCTTTTTTTGAACCCTGGCCACTTCAGCGGCAAGACGGTCAGCCGAGAAGATGGCCTGCGTCCTCGCGTCCTGACGCGAGGGCTGCACATCCTGAGCGTGAGCGATCCCGCTGAACATGAGGAGGGCGACCATGAAACGGACGATCTTCATAGTTGTACTCCGCTGCTGAATTCACGTGGGGATAGAGAATGTTCTCACGACTCAGCCATGACGTCCAGACGACAGAATTGCACGCCTCTAAGACAGAATGAACGCCATGATGTCGAACGCCGTTCGGACCGCGACGCTTGCATTCGTCCTGATGATGATGACATTCGTCACCGCGCAGCAGGAACCGCCGCGCACGTGGCGACTCGATTTCTATAAGACAGGCGGCCCCGGCATCGAGGCCTACAGTTTCGATCGGCTCGTCGTGGAGCCGCTGGCGTGGCCCGACACACGTGCGTATGACGTCGACACCCGGCTGACCGGCAATTACCGCTACGAGATCGTCGATGCCACCGGGCGCGTGATCTTCGCGCGCGGCTACGATCCAGCATTTGCCGAATGGGTCACGACCGCTGAAGTCAAGCAACTGCGGCGGACGTTCAGCGACTCGTTTCGGTTTCCCGCGCTCGCTGCCAAAGCGACCATCGTGCTGAAGAAGCGCGATCCCGAGGGCGCCTACAAAGAGGTCTGGCGTCACGAGGTCGATCCTGCCGACCCCTTCATCGACCGAGCGACGCCGCCGCGGCAGGCGCTCGTCGAGATCGAGAAGCACGGTGATCCGCCGACGAAGGTCGACCTGTTGCTGCTCGGCGATGGCTACACCGCCGACGACTGCCGGCGCACGTTTCCCGCGCACGCGCGGCGTGCTGCCACTGCGCTCTTCGCGCTCGAGCCGTTCAAGTCGCGTCGTGATGCTTTCAACGTCTGGGGGCTGTGTCCGCCGTCGGCACAATCGGGCATCGCGAGTCCGTCGCGCGGCTTCTATCGCCGCACACCCGCGGGAGCGGCCTACGACGCCTTCGGGTCGGAGCGATACATCCTGACGTTCGAGAACCGCGCGTGGCGCGACATCGCGGCGTGGGCGCCGTACGAGTACGTGACGATCCTCGCGAACAGCGATATCTATGGTGGCGGCGGGCTCTACAACGTCTATTCCACCGCAGCCGCCGGCAACGACTTCGCCGAGTATCTCTTCGTCCACGAATTCGCGCACCACTTCGCCGGCCTCGCCGACGAGTACTACACGTCGCCGGTCGCCTATGAACCACCCGAGCGGATCGTTGAACCGTGGCCCGCGAATGTCACTGCGTCAGCTGATCCGGCAAAGGTGAAATGGCACGACCTGCTGACGCCCGGCGTCCCAGTGCCCACGCCGTGGCCCAAGGACGCATACGAGGCGATGTCCAAGGACTTCCAGGCGCGACGCGTACGCATACGCGCGGAGAAGCGGCCCGAGGCGGAGATGACGCGTCTCTTTCGCGAAGAACAGGAGGCGACGATGAAGCTCCTGTCGTCGGCGGAGCACCACGGCAAGGTCGGCGTGTTTCAGGGCGCGAACTACGACGCGAAAGCGTTCTACCGGCCCGAAATCGACTGCATCATGTTCACGCGCGACAAGGTGCCCTTCTGCCGCGTCTGCCAGCGCGCGCTCGGTGAAGTAATCGATCGGCACACGGCGAGGGCAGGCTCTCGATAGAAATCGCTCATACGCTACAACGCACCCGAGACACACGAACCATGAATACCTTCGCGGACGGGTGTCACTCACTTGGGTTCGACACAAGCGTTCGGGCTCACGGGTCCTGTCGGCGGGTCTCCCCGCTCGCGGCCACCCCATCGCGCAAAGTCCGCGCGATGGGGGCCCTGGCTGTCGGCGCCAAAAGAACGATCACGCGTACGAAAAGACCTGATCACGGAGAAGGCGCCTGCGCGGCGAGCGAGGATGCCCCTCCCGCCGCCACCCGTTCGACGACGCAACCAGCGTCGTAACCCAAGTGAGCTTGCAGTGGTCTGACGGCGACGCTGACAATCACGCCGGAGCTCAGTTGGGTGTGGGACGGCGGCGAGCCCTAAAGGCGACGCGATCAGCGTCCTTTCAAATGGCTGGAAAGATAAACGTGGGCTAACGGGATGGATTCGAAGGCACGTTTTTTCCGGGGCGCCGATCGGGCTCGCCGGCGTTCCACACCCAACTGAGATCCGGCCATAGTCGGGCGGCGCTCGCTGCGGGAACATCCACCAAGACGGCAAGACCGATCGCGCCGCGCCGGCCTTCGCCACGGCTACCGCGAGGGCTCGCAGCTGATCGATCGGCACACGGCGCATTAACCCCAGAAGACTAGATGCCCTCGCTTCTGCAGCGCCTCCGCGACGGTCTGCTCCGCTGCTTCGGCCTGTTTCCGTGTCGCAAAGGGGCCGATGCCCTTCATCAAATCCACGCGGAGCTTGATGCCAAACTTGTGGACCTTGTTCGCCGCCAGCTGTCCTCCCGCCATGTGTTGTGCGAGGCGTTGCTCGGGGGTATGCGCGGTCTGCCCGACGTAGAGTGGTGCGAGGGCGCACGCCCGCGTCGTGCAGGCCCGTGAGAGTTCGACGATGTAGATGGAATAGGTGAGCGGCGCAGTTTTCAGAGAGCGCCGGGTCATGCGCCGTCGCGGCCGCCGTCTCCTATTCACGATCCCGCTGCCCGCGATGCTCGGGCAGCAGGACGCAGCAGATCAGGCTGATCACCGAGCAGATGGCGATATACCAGGCAATAGCGGTCGATGTGCCGTACTCCTTGAACAGCAGGGCCGCGATGATCGGGGCTGGACCGCCGGCGGTAATCGATGCGAGCTGATAGCCGAGTGACGAGCCGCTGAACCGCACCGATGCGGGGAAGCTCTCGGCGATGAACGCCGCCTGCGGACCGTACTGGAGGTCCTGCACCGGATTCGACAGCACAATCGCGAGAAACACCAGCGGCAGCGATCTCGTGTCCAGCAGGGCGAAGTACACGAACGGAAAGACGATCATCAGCGCGCAGCCGATCCCGATGATCGTGCGACGGCCGTACCGGTCCGACAGATGCCCGAACAGCGGGTTGGCGAAGCACGACATCAGCGCCATCACCATCACCATGTTCAGCACGAGACCACGGGCAAACCCGAGCACCGTTGTGGCGTAGGTGATCACGTAGGTCGTGAAGATGTAGAAGCACACCTGCTGGCTGGTGCGAAGCAGCGCTGACAACGCCACTTCCCTGCCGTTGCGACGAAGCACTTCGACGATCGGCGCCTTGACGATCGCACCGGTCTTCTTCAGCTCCTCGAAGACCGGCGTCTCGTGCACGCCCGAGCGGATGTAGAAGCCGGCGATCACGAGGGCGACGCTGGCGAGAAACGGAACCCGCCATCCCCAGTCGAGAAACCCTTGGTCTGACGTCAGGCCGGTCATCAGCGCGAGCGCGCCGTTGGCGAGCACCATCCCGGCCGGCGCGCCGAGCTGGGCGAAACTGGTCGTGAAGCCGCGACGGGCCGGATCGGTCCATTCGGCCGCCATCAGCACGGACCCGCTCCATTGACCGCCGATGGCCAGCCCCTGAAGGATGCGGCCGATCGTCAGCAGCACCGCTCCCCAGACGCCGATCACGTCGTAACCCGGCGTGAGGCCGACCGCCATCGTCGCCACGCCCATCACGATCATGGTGAAGACGAGCAGCGTCTTGCGACCGACGCGATCGCCGAAGTGGCCGAAGATTGCGGCGCCCACCGGCCGCGCCACGAACCCGACGAAGAACGTCGTGAACGACAGCATCGTCGCGATGAACGGATCGGAGCCTGGGAAGAATTTCTGCGGGAAGACGGCCGCAGCCGCCACACCGTAGAGGAAGAAGTCGTACCACTCGATGGTCGTGCCGACCGAGGCGGAGATGACGGCGCGAATCTGGTGGCGTCGGGTAGCGCGAGCGGACCCAAGAGATATCGCGGTATCAGTCACGCGCGGCATTGTATCCGCGGTTCGTCTAAATTGCGTTCATGCATTACGATCTCGGAGACATCGATGTCGACGTCGCGGCGTGACGTTCTGGACCTGTTCGGGAGGAGTTCGATGAAACGCATTGCCCTCATTGGGATGGTGATCACCGGGGCGCTACTCGCTCCGGCGGCGAGCTTCGCCCAGATTTCCTGCTCGCGCGAAGGGCTGCAGCGCGCCGTCGATCTCTACGTCGCAGCCCAGACCAAGGGCGATACCTCCGGCCTGCCGCTGGCGATGGGCGTGGGGTACATGGAGAACGCAGCGCCCGCGAAGATGGACGAGGGCGTGATCAAGACGGCGATGAAGATCGATCACCATCGCAGCCTGATCGACCCGTCCACGTGTCAGACGTTCACTGAAGTGATCGTCACCAACAAGGAAAAGCCGTTCATCCTCGGCACGCGGATGCGCGTCAATCGCGACAAGATCGCCGAGCTCGAGATCCTCTGGACGACGACCGGTTATTGGCTCTTCAACGCCGACAACTACTTGAAGTACGCGACCGAAGAAAAGTGGGACGCCATCCCCGCCAATCAGCGCGACACGCGCGACACGCTGGTGGCTGCTGCCAACGCCTACCTCGATGCGTTTCTCGAAGGGAAAAAAGATCTGGTGCCGTGGGGGTACCCGTGCAACCGCACGGAAGGCGGCGCGCACACCGGCAATGGATCGCCCACTGACAGCTGCGACGTCGGCGTCCCGAGCGGTGTGAACATCGCCAACCGTCGCTTCATCGTCGACCCGACGATCGGATCGGTCGTGGTGTTCTGCACCTTCGGCGCCGGCAATGCCAACGGCGGCAGCGGCGCACCCGATACGCATCTCTTCCGCGTGGAGAACGGCAAGTTGCGCTACGTGCACACGCTGACGCATCTGCTGCAGGCGAACTTCCGCGGACGCGGTGCCGGTGCCGGGACGGGTGCAGGCGGCGGACGAGGCGCAGGCGCGGGCGCACCGCCAACGACGCAGCCGTAGTTGATAGTCAACAGGGGCTCAGCTCGTGAAGTACTTCGGTAGATCGGGTTTCGTCTCGCGCAGGATGTCGACGATGGCGCGTCTGTCCGCCGCGGACAAACGACGATACCGGACATCCGTGTCTTTTCCCGACAGGATCACCCAGAGCCGCTCGTAAATTGCGGCCTTCGCCTCGGCCGGCAAGCGATCGAACTGTACCGAGTAGATCATGTAGCTGCACGGGAAACGCAGCAGACGGCGGTTCAGATCGAGTTGACGGAGAGAACGCCCCTGTGAATCGCGCGGGCCTCGTGCGCTGAAGGCTTCCGCGAAGCCCGATGTGCCTTCGAGCTTCGAGCCAATCGGCGCTTCATCGATGAACAGCATGTAGTCGACCAGTTGTGCTACGCGCTCCCGAAGCGCGGCACGCCGGGCGTCGAGCTGCTTCTCATGTCGCGCGACTCTGGTTTCCCAGCCGACACGGGTCATCAGATTGATGATCTGCATCTGATGCTCGAACACCATGAGCGCCGCGATGTCGCTGTACGGTGTCAGATAGCCGCGCGTGTCGAACGTCCGCTCGAGCGAGGTGAGGGTCGCGGGCTTCGTCGGCGGTGCGCTTCCGGCAGTCAACAGGTCCACGTTTCCGAAATGCTCAATCGAGCCGAGATTGCCGGTGACATACCAGCCACCCCAGCGCCGCTCCAAGGGACGTGAATGCCCCATCGGCTCGATCATCCCCGGTATGCCGCCACTCCGGTTCGAGTTGTGACACGACAGACATCCGTCGAAGCGCGAGAGCGACAGGCCGCCCAGCCCACTGGAATTGAGTGTGTAGAACACCGTGCCCTGTTCGGGATCCTGTGCGGCGATCTCGATGAAACCACCTCGAACCCAACCGACGACAGTCGAATCGTTGAAATACAGAGCGCGTGGATTGCTGGCCCTGATGCGGTCGCTCTGGACGCTGCCCTGTGAGAACACCATGATCTGCGAGGACACGGGAATCTCGAGAGCCTGGAGCAGCGAGCGCAGATAACCGGACGGGCCGTCGGAGGTCAGCGCTTTCGTCGACTCTGGACGCCGCAGCAGCGCACTGATCTGATCATTCGAGCTCCGCGCGTACTGAATGGCGGGGTGAGTCAGCTCGATCTCGTCGAATTGGCGGGCGACAAGTGTCAGGGTTCCGAGAAACCCGAGTACCGCAGGAATGAGGAGCCGCAAGAGCCTGGTCTTCATCGTCCCTCCGACACGACAATCAATTGTAGATTGCACGACCGTCGCTGACACGGACCGTATAATCCCTGGCGTCAGTGAGTCTCCGACCCGGCGTCCAACTCGGTCCGTATGAAATCCAGCGACTGATCGGCCGCGGTCGCAGGGGCGATGTCTACGAGGCCGTGGACACCCGGCTCCATCGACAGGTCGCCATCAAGGTCCTCGCCGACTGGCTGACCTCGTCCGCCCCTGCGATGGAGCATCTTCAGCGCGAAGTGCGAACCGCGTCGATCCTTCACCATCCCAACATCTGCACCGTCTACGACGTCGGCACGACGCCCTCGCCATTCATAGCGATGGAACTGCTCGACGGAGAGTCGCTACAGCAGCGACTGGCCCGCGGCACGCTTGATGTGATGGCCATGCTCGACATCGCCATCGGGATCGCAGACGGCCTGGCCGAGGCGCATGGTTACGGATTCGTTCACCACGACATCAGACCGGCCAACATCTTTCTGACCGCGCACGGTCCGAAGCTGCTCGATTTCGGTCTGGCGACGTCGCACGCTACATCGACGAGCGGCGGATGGTCACGCGACGGCACTCGACCCATCGACGAGAACATCACTGACTTCGGTTTGACTGTCGGTACCAGCGTCTACATGTCGCCCGAACAGCTGCTCGACGAAGATGTCGATGCGCGGACGGACGTCTTCTCGCTCGGCCTGGTCTTGTACGAAATGACCACGGGTGGCCCGGCGTTCAGCGGCGGGACCGGCGCCGCCGCCGGCGCGGGCACTTTGTACGAGCTGCCGGTTCCACCGATCGATCGTGCGCCGCACATTCCGGCGCGTCTCAACGACATCGAGCTGAAAGCCCTCGAGAAGAATCGCGAGGAACGCTACCAGACCGCTGCCGATCTTCGCGCTGATCTCAGACGCGTGCGCCGCGAGTTGGAGTCGCAGAGCGCTCATTCGATGAGCTCGACGACCGACCGGGGCCGCGATTCGACGGCGCACGGGTCGCGATTCGACACGCTCCCCACGGGACGAAGCTGGTACACGAGCCAGCGCGTGACGATCGTGCTTGCGATCCTCGCGTTGGCCGCAGGCGCACTGGCACTGTACTTCCGATCGGGCGCGCGGCAGTCGGCCCTCGAGCCGTCCACGCTGTCGACTGCGGACCTGCAGGTCGCGAGACTCGACCGCACCGCTGACGCCGAACGGCCTGCGATCGCGCCGGATGGCAATTACCTCGCGTTCATCCGGCGGCAGAATGGTCGCGACAGTCTGCACGTACGCCAGATGGCCACATTGACGACGGCCGAGATCCTCAAGCCCGAGGCGGACGTCACCCTGTGGGGCGCCACCGTCTCTCCCGACAGCGGATTCGTCGATTACGTGAAACGGGTCGGAGGAGGCGCGTTCGATCTCTGGCGCGTGCCGTTTCTGGGCGGCACGCCGAGGCGGCTGCTCGAGCGTGTGCACAGTCCGATCGGCTGGTCGCCAGACGGCCGCCGCTTCGCGTTCATTCGCGCCGACTTTGCCCGCGCGACGACCAGCGTGATGCTGGCCGATACGACCGGCGGGACCGAGAAGGCGCTCGCCGAGCGGACTCGACCAGCGCAGTTCGTCTCGCTCCTCATTGCCTCGCGCCCGAGTGTTGCCCCGGCCTGGTCGCCGAACGGCCGCGTGCTGGCGATCGTCGGCGCTGGTGCGGGATCCGATCCCGAGGAGGGCGACGTCACGTTCATCGATGCAGACACCGGCGCGGTGCAACGCGTCGCGCTGCCGAGCAGCTTCATTCGAGGGTTGGTCTGGCTGAACGATCGACTTCTGATCCTGAATGCCGCACTGCCCGGCAGTCCGCTACAGCTGCATCAGCTCGCGTACCCGACAGGACGGGTCAGCTCGCTGACCAGGGATGCGAACGACTACGACGGCATCAGCGTGCCGGCCGATCGCCGCACGATCGTTGGCGCGCGTCGCGAGCGCCGCACCGACATCTCGCTGCTCGATGCCTCCGGACGGATCGCTGCGGCCGGACCAGACATCAGCGCGGTCGCACTGCAGACCGAAGCGGAGCGGATCAGTTGGGTCGGCAATCGAATCCTCTATTCCACCTGGGCGTGGACGCCCGGGAGCGCGCCGCAGCAGCTGATGCAGCAGCAGGCTCGCGCGCTGACTGGCTCTTCCGACGGAGTCGCGCTCGTCTTCAGTCGAAATACAGGTCTCTGGCGCGCTGACGCTACCGGCGGCGGCCTCACGCTGCTCACGTCCAACGATGCCTTCGATCCGATTGTCACCCCCGACAATCGATCGGTCATCTTCCTCTCGTCGAAGACCGGGCAGCAGTCCCCATGGATCGTGCCGCTCGGCGGCGGCGAGCCACGGCAGTTGATCAACGCGTTCGCCGGTTCGCCCGCGTTCGACATCTCACCCGACGGCCGCCTCCTGATGTTTCCAAGCCGTGACGATCAGAAAGGACCAACGGTGATCGTCTGCGAGCTGCCGCGCTGCGACCGAGTGCGATCCATCCCCGCGTTTGCGAGCACGCGCATTCGCTGGACGCCGGATGGAGCTGGTATCGCGTACATCGAGCCAGTGGGCCGGGGCAACATCTGGACGAGGCCGCTTGCCGGAGGCACGCCGGTACAACTCACACACTTCGAGGATCGGACCATCGTCGACTTCGACTATTCGCCCGACCGCAAGCAGATCGTGGTGGCCCGACGACTCGAGACCAATGACATCGTCGTCTTGAAGGGACTGCAACGCTGATCAGCGGTGAAGCGCGCGGGCAATCAGCGCTGCATACCGCGCGCTGTTGACGAGTAACGCGATGTTTGACGTGCGCGTCGCGCCACCGGTCAATTCGGCGACACGCTGCAGAAGAAACGGCGTGATCGCCTTGCCCTTGATGCCGCGTGCGTCGGCCTCACCGGTTGCCTGCTGAATGGCCTTTTCGGCGTCTGCTGCCGGGTACGCCGCCTCTTCTGGCACGGGCACGACGAT
>DATFRP010000138.1:0-27479 GCA_035263125.1 Vicinamibacterales bacterium | reverse complement strand
GTCTGCGATGCGTTTCTTCCGTCCTGCGATCAATGCCTCATCGATGACCATTTGGGACCCCGGCGGGGCGGTATCTGCGGTCGCTGCACTGGCTGGCACGTTGGAGAGATCGTATCTGCAGTCGCGGTCCATTGCGACATGGCAGCCTGCACTTAAGTCAAGGAGGGTACGATGGCGAAGGAAAACAAAAAAGAGCCGGGATGGGAAAGTATTCAGAATGCCTTGAGAAATCTCTATGGCAATCAGGCTCCAGAGTATTTTGGGACGGTACAACGTTATTCGGAAGGCAGTAACGACCCGTTGGACGGCATCAGCGCCTATGCTGTTGATGATCCGAATCATTGGCATTTCATCAGTTTTGGATTGAGCGAGCTTTATGAAAAAGAATCTTCCGACCCTGAAGTCAGTGGATGGGGCTTTGAACTGACCTTCCGCCCGGTTCGTGAGAAAAAAGACAAGAAGTGCCCCGCGTGGCCGATACAGCTTTTGCAGACGCTGGCAAGGTATGTGTTTAACACCGGCGAGGTCTTCGATGACGGGCACTATATTTCGATGGGGGGCCCGATTACCAAAAACGGCTCGCCTGATATGACGGGTTTTGTTTTTGCGCTTGATCCACAGTTGCCTGAAATCCAAACACAAAACGGGTCTGTGAAATTCATCCAGGTTATATGTGTCACCACAGAGGAACTGAGATGGATCGAGAATCACAGCGCTGAAGCGTTTATGACTCTCTTCGCGCAAAATAACCCATTGCTGATGACAGATGTATCACGCGCCTCTATTGTTGGGACGGCCTGATGCCAACGGACTATGCGTTTGAGTCGGCGGTGAGAGAAGCTGCGATGAAAGGTCTGCGGTAGCCGTATCGTGTCATCGACTTCGTTCCCGGAGGCGGCGACCGCGTTCGAGGACAAGCTCGGCGCCTACTATCCGGACACCGTGCACGAGGACCGCTTCATCCTCATCGGCTACTCACGCCAACAGCGCCTCCTCTATGTCGTGCACGCCGAGGTCCAACGGGATGTCATTCGCATCATCAGCGCACGGCGGGCCACGAGCCATGAAAAAACACACTACGAGAACGACTGACCCGTTGGATCGCCCGGTCGACTTCGCTCGATTCGGGCCCGTCCGCCGGAATGCGTTTGCCGGGGCCGGAGAACCTGGCGGACCCTCGCTTCTGGCGCTGTGGGAGATGCCGCAGCTCGCTACCGATGCCGTGTTGATGCGGCGCGGCCGCCCCGTCAAGGGGCGGAGCCGGACGTCGACGGTCAGGTCCGTGCGACTGCCGGAGACGCTGTGGCGGGAGATCGAGCGTCTTGCCCGCTCGAAGCGCTTGAACCTGCATCAAGCCATGCGCGCGGCGCTGCTCGGATGGATCCGTCGCGCGAATTGAATCGTCGCGAGCGCACCGACCCGCGCCAGCTAAGCAGCCGGGGCCCGCTTCGAGCGCCAGGTGTGACGCACGCGCCCATGAATGTCGTCATAGGCATCGAAATAGCGCCGCGTCGCGTCGCGCCAGCGGAAGCGATCGGCGGTCTTTGCTGCCGCCGCGATGCGTGCGTCGTCCCCACTGCGCGCCGCGCGGATGGCGGCTGCGAACGCGGTCGCCGTCGGCTGGGCGAGCCATGCGTTTCCCGGCGAGGCGTACTCGAGCACGCCCCCTGAATCAGGAACGACGACGGGGACTCCGGAGGCCATCGCTTCCAGGGGGCCGATGCCGAACGGTTCGCGCGGGTTCGGATGCACGAACACATCGCAGCTCGCGCAGTAGTCGGCGAGCGTTTCCCTCGTCAGATTGCCGCACAGGACGATTCGCCCTTCGAGCATTCCGGTTGCCTGCCTGCGCAGCGGATCGGCCAGCGGCCCATCTCCCGCAACCACGAGACGAAAGTCGTGGGCCCGATCGATGGCGAGCTCACGCATCGCGTCGACGAGCAGCGCGATGTTCTTTTCCGGCGACAAGCGGCCTGCATAGAACACGAGGGTGCTCTCCGCAGCACCACGGGCCCGACACAGGAGATGCGTGCGCAGCGCCGGGTTGCGGCGCGACGGCCCGAAGCCGTCCGCATCGACACCCATGGGACACGTGCGGATGAACCACGGGTCCCGATCGTGCAGGGCGGTGCGCAGTTCCCCAGCGGTGTAATCGGAGTTGGCGATGTGGGCGTCGAACGGCGGCCCGTAGATGTGACGGATGTACCAGCGAGTGAACGCGCGCGCCCAGGGCGCATCCGACACATAGGCCGACATGTTGTCGTCGAAGCGCTCGCAGGTCAGGCCGACGAGTGCAGGCCGGGGGACGCGCGGATGCCAGCGCTTGCGCAGCATGGCGGCCAGATAGGGCAGCGAGTACTTGTCACAGAGCTCCACGACGTCGGGACGCTCGCGTTCCAGGATATCGATCACCTCGCTGCGGACGGCCGGCATGAACGCGCTCGGGGTGATCAATCGATATCGACGATCGAAGACCGGGGCATGCGGAGCCTTGACGGAATAGATGCGCCCGAATGCACCCACCTCTTCGATCGTCGTCTTCGGCCCCGGGACGATCAGCCGGACGCTGCGGCCGACCTCGTTCCCCGCTTCGAGCAGTGCGTGATAGAAAGTGCGGATGCCACCCGACGTCGGATGGTACGAGTTCGTGATGTGCAGTGTGGTCAGGCCCATGCACGGCGGCAGCTTCTGGCGACCGCGATGATGAAGAGCGCAACCAGGCGGGGCATCGCCGCCATGTCCTCGAGGAGCGAGCGTCGTCCCGTGCCGACCACGAGCGCACCGCGGCGCATCGCGAACAGGTTGAACGCCGTCGACAGCGCGGTGAAGAGCACCGATGCGCCGATACTCGCTTGCAGGTAGGGGGTGCTGCGCAGCCAATGCACGAGCAGCTCGAGTGAGTGCGACACGAGCGGCAGCACGATCATCGCCGCAATCGTTCCCGCCAGCGGCGGTTCGACACGACGGAAGTTCTCCGTCATCGCTCCGTAAAAGCCGGAGGTTGCGAAGCGGAAGCAGAGCTCCGTCGTCATCGCGGCAATCGCGGCGCGGTACCCCGCGCGGCCGTTGATGGAGAAGAAGATGGCCGCGCGCATGAGCGAGCTGAGGATCGCCGCTTTGTAGTTCCACCGTCGCCCGAGCGCATCCCACGGATGCGCGAGCACCCACGCGAGCACCCCGTAGACGCTTGTGGGCTCGTGCGTGTGGAGCCCGGGCCGTCCTGTCACGTCAGACCCCCTGCACTGCGGGTTGAACCGCGGGCGCGGGGGCGACGCCCTCGAGCACCTCACGATAGGCACGAAACAGCGGCTCCAACGCGCGGGCCCAGGTGCGCGTCATCGCGTACTCACGGGCGGCAGCACGGACCTGAGCGAGCGCGGGATCGCGCAGCTGTGTCGCGATCGCTCGCGCCCAACCATCGGGATTCTCGCTGTGGCACACGGTCCCGGTACCGCCGGCGCGCATGTTCTCTCGCGGACCGCCGGTGCCAGACACAATCACCGGCAGTCCGCTGGCCTGGGCCTCGAGCACGACGTTGCCTGCGGTGTCGGTGGTGCTCGGAAAGACGAACAGATCGGCGGAAGCGAAGGCATCGGCGACGCCCTCCCTGGCCAGCGACCCGGTGAACACCGCATCCGGCATCCGACTCCGCAGTGCCGGCAGCAGCGGTCCGTCGCCGACGATGATGAATCGGTGTTCGATGCCGAGTGCGTGGAGCCGATCGCCGATGAGCGGCAGCGATTCGAGCCCCTTCTCACGCGACACACGCCCGACGTACAGCAGCGCGAGGCGGCGGTCCGACACACGCCACGACTCGCGCAGCGCCATCGATCGCTTCGAGGGCGAGAACAGGGTGGTATCGACTCCACGAGTCCACACGTCGATCTTGCCGGGATTGGTGCGCGCGTCGATCAGCAGCTGCCGGGTGTGCTCGGACGGCACCAGGATGCGGGCGCACTTGCCGTAGGGCCAGCGCATGTACTCCCGCATCAGCGCGCCCAGTCTGGCCGATCCGCTCAGCCTCACCGCATAGGCCGCGAGATCGGTGTGAAAGCTGCCGACGATAGGCAGCCGAAGACGCCACGCGACGAACAAGGCGGCCAGGCCGATCGGACCCGGAGTCGTCAGATGGATCAGATCGATCCGATCCGCGCGGGCGCGCTTCAGAAACGTGTGCAGACGCGGCACGTACATGCGCATCTCGCCATAGAACGGGATCGGGATGCCCAGCGAGCGCACCGCCAGGTAGTCGGGTGCATCGACAGCGAGTGTGGCCGACGTGTACATCCGCAGGCGGGTGCCTTCGGGCGCATGTCGCAACGCGGCCGTGAACGTCGTCGTGACGCCGTTGATCTTGTCGAAATCGTTGTCCGTGAAGATCGCCACGTGCATGTCAGGCCACCTCCGGAATCCGACTCGCTGGACGCTTCACCAGATCGAACAGCAGCGCACGATTGAACCGCTGCTCGAGGATGAAATGGGCCATCGCACCCGCAAGCGGCAGCGCGATGAGCGGGAGACCCAACAGGCCACCGAGCATGAATGCCTGACGCTTCCAGTTGAAAGGCGACTGCGCCAGGAGCACGGCACGGTCGGCATAGAAGCCCGAGGCCAGGCGAATCATGTCCGACGCCATCGTGAAGTAGTTGCCCTGACGCCCGCCGACGCGGACACGGCCGGCATGCAGTTCGGTGATGAATTCGTCTCGGGTCCGCGCCGCTGGCGCTTCCACCCAGGTGCGTCCGATTCCGCGTCGCGTGTGCGAATCGCTTCCGGCAACGCCAACCTTCCTGCACGCGTCAGCGAGACAGGCGGCCGTCTGGTTCTGAGAGGGCAGACGGGAGCCGTTGATGACCTCGATCCCGTCGACCCAGGGCATCAGCGCGGCGATATGCGGCGCGGTGATCTCCCCGTTGATGCGGGACGCGACGTGATTCAGCGTCGTGAAGAGGCGTTCCTGCTTCAAATACGGCAGCAGCTCGCGCACATCGCGGCGCAGCCGCTGGATTTCCGTGTGCTGCGTCTCGTTGAGCCCGAGCACGCCGAGGTGGACATTGACGCCATCATCGGGAAACCCGCCTGTCACTTCGCAGCCGACGAGGACGTCAGGGCGATCGGCGATCGTCAAGGCGCCGTCGATGCGGTCGTGATCGGTGATCGTCACCAGGTCCATGCCGCGAGCCTTCGCACGCCGGTACACGCCCTCGGGCGAGTTGTACGACTCCTTCATCACCAGACTGAGTGGATAGATCGTGGTGTGGCCGGAGTGATACGTGTGCACGTGCAGATCGAGCTTCACGATGCCTCCTCTCGAAGCGGTCGGTTGGGCGACATACGAGACGCAGGCCGCCCACACACAGCATCTGGTGGCGCGATGACGCGGGGATCTCGATCGTGCAAATTGATTGCGGCCGCTGCCGCAATTCGGTGTGTCGATCTACTGAGCCCGAGTGGACGACGGGGAACACGAAGGGAACGGCTTGATCACACGGAGATAACGGGGAAAACGGAGCCAACAGAATTCGTGATCACGAAACAAAACTGAGATGCCGTTTTCTCCGCCGTCTCCGTTTCCGTGGTACTCACGCAGCCCACGATCCGTTGCGGAAGAGCGTGAGAGCGATATCGACGTTGGCGCGGAGCGCCGTGCGCACGGCTGGCCAGTTCTTCTCGGCGCGCACCAGCGTCTTCCACGAATAGAGGTGCTTCGGTTTGTGAAAGTCGCTGTTGGCGACGTAAGGAAAGTGCTTGAGGCTGGTTACCGAGAACAGATCGTCGCGATTGCCGGCTTCCCATACATCGACGAGATCGGACAGCTCATCGCGATGATCCCACAGGTAGCAGGTGCTGATCTCGATCCGTCTCGTCGTGCGATGGTGCGGATGACAGGCGATGCTGAGCGCGCCCTGTCGTCGAATCTCGCGCAGGATGTCGTCGGCCCGCTGATCGGCGCTCACATAGCGTTTGATGTCGAGCGCGATGATGTGCGAGTTCTTCTTGCTGCGGATGCGATTCTGCGTGACCTCGGCGCCGGGGACGACGATCATGTCGTACTGCTTGCGCGCGCGTTCGCCTTGCTCGTGAATATCCTCGAGGTAGGCATCGAAGTCCTGCTCACGCACCCCGAAGGCACGACGGCCGAGCGTCGCGATCCGTCCCGCCCGCGCCAGCAGATCCTTCTTCATGAGGATGTGGTCGGTGATGGCGATGACGTCGAACTTGCCCGTCGATCCGTACAGATCGACGACCTCGGCCACCGAGAGCTTGCCGTCGCTCCACGTCGTGTGAACGTGGAAATCACAGAGGAGAAACGGTTCGTAGCCGGGCATCACCTCTCCACTTCTTCCACCTGCCTAGGTTCGTATGTCCACGTGCGTCGTGTCCTTGGGCCGATGACGGAGCACCTCGGAGGTGAAGTTCCTCACGTAGAGCCGGAACACAGCCCCCTTCCCCATCGCGTTGTACCGGCGTGCCGACGTGTAGAGATAACAGTCTCGTACGAGCGCGACACGCCCGATGGCCAGCAGTCGCCGGCCGAGGTTCGTGTCCTCGCCGTGGAACTCGATCGAAGTGTCGAAGCCGCCGATGCCTTCGATCGCCTCGCGGCGCACGGCAAAGTTGCCACCGTAGAAGATCGTGCCGATGCGCAGCACGTACTTCACGAGCAGCTGGGTCAGCGGTGCGAGCGTCATGTCGTAGGCGCGAATGAGCAGGCGCCCCCACCAGTCCCAGTCGTAGAACCGATAGGGCGCCGACAGGGCGATCAAACCTGGCGTGTGCACGAAGTGGCGCTCGATGAGCTCCAGCCAACGGAGCGGCGCGCGACAGTCGGCATCCAGATAGACCAGCACGTCCCCGGTCGCCTTCTTGCGGCCGGTCTCACGCGCCACGACCAGTCCTTTCCGCGGTTCGTCCACCACGCGCACGGACGGAATCTGCTCCGCCACGGCGCGCGTCTCATCGGTGCTGGCATTGTTGATGACAATGATTTCGTCGGGTTGTCGTGTCTGAGCGAGGAGAGAATGGAGGCAGGGTCCGATGTATAGCGCCTCATTGTGGGCGCAGACAATGACGCTCATCGTTAGCGCCACGTCTACGCCCGTCTTGCCCACTGCCGTGGTATACCCACGTGCATATGCCCTCAAAAGTACGGGAGGGCTGTGACGGAGCGGCCACGAACCGATCACGAGTGTGTTAAAACCGGCCGATTGGGCCGCGAATTGCACAACACTGCTCGCATCGCTGACATATGAACCACGACACGCTGGCCATCATCCTCGGGGGCGGCGCAGGCTCGCGGCTGTTTCCGCTGACGGCGACACGTTCGAAGCCGGCTGTGCCGATTGGCGGCAAATACCGCCTCATCGACGTGCCGATCAGCGGGTGCCTGCACGCCGACATCCAGCGCATCTTCGTGCTGACGCAGTTCAATTCCGCGTCGCTCAATCGACACATTTCCAATACCTACCGGCTCGATCGATTCTCGCGGGGCTTCTGTGAAATCCTCGCC
This sequence comes from Vicinamibacterales bacterium, assembly GCA_035263125.1. GTDB lineage: Bacteria > Acidobacteriota > Vicinamibacteria > Vicinamibacterales > UBA2999 > Gp6-AA40. The sequence continues at coordinate 19,969 of DATFRP010000138.1, read as the reverse complement.
GCGGAGCAGACTCCGGACAACCCCAACTGGTATCAGGGCACCGCCGACGCGGTTCGCCAGGCCGCCCGGCATTTCTCGCTGCACGAGGCCGCGTACGACTTGATTCTCGCCGGCGATCACCTGTATCGCATGGACTATCGCCACCTGGTCGACGCGCACCGACAGCACCGGGCGGACATCACGATCGCGGCGCAACCGGTCGACTCCGGGACCGCCACCCAGATGGGCATCTTCCGCTTCGATCGCCAGGGCGGCATCGTCGCGTTCGAAGAGAAGCCATCGGCTGCGCGACTCGCGGCAATCGGTCGCAGCATTCCTGAGGATGCGGAGTTCGGCGAGCACACCGAGGAGCGTCCGTTCATGGCGTCGATGGGCATCTACGTGTTTTCGCGACGTGTCCTTCTCGATCTGCTCGAGCGCGAGCCCGGACACGATTTCGGACGCGAGTTGATCCCGAACGCGCTCGGAAAATATCGTGTGCGCTCGTTTCTGTATCGCGGCTACTGGGCCGATGTCGGCACGATCGAGTCGTTCTACGACAACAACGTCATGCTCGGGCGGCTGGACTCTCCCTTTCAGTTCTGGGACAAGGACCGGCCGATCTACACACACCTGCGGCACCTGCCGGGCTCGCTCGTGCCCGATGCCCACGTTCGCGATTCGATCGTCTCCGAGGGTTGCTATCTCGCCGGCTGCGACATTCACGATTCGGTCGTCGGCGTGCGCGCGGCCGTACGCGAGGGCACGTCGGTCCGTCGCTCGGTCCTGCTCGGAGCCGATTTCTACGAGTACGGCGTACCGCCCGAAGGCCTGCCCGCGCTGGGCATCGGCAAGAATGTCGTGCTCGAGCGGGTGATCATCGACAAGAACGCGCGCATCGGCGACGGTGCGCGCCTGACGAACGAACGCCGCATCGAACAGGCCGATGGTGACGGTTACTACATCCGCAGCGGGATCATCGTGGTACCGAAAGGTGGCGTGGTGAAGCCGGGCACGGTCGTCTAGTCACAAAGGACATCAACACTATGAAGGTCTCCAGCCTGGTTCTGGTCGCACTACTAATCGCGCAAACCGCGGGGCGCCCGCAGCCCGAGGCCGTGGCGCATCCTCTTGATCCGCTGTCGGCGTCCGAAATCAACGCGGTCACGGCTGCCTTGACGAAAGCCGGCCGCCTCTCGGGCTCGGTCAGGGTCGTGACCATGGAGCTGGCGGAACCGGACAAGTCGACGCCTCAACCCCGTGCCGCGCGGGCGGTGCTGTACGACTGGGCCTCCGCGACCACCAACGAGTACACGATCGATCTCCAGAAGGGTCTCGTCAGCGCGCCGGTCATGATTGCGATGGGAGATCCGCCGGTGCGCCGCGTGGTCATCGACCGTGCGACCGAGATCGCGCTCGGGGATCGCCGGGTCGTGCAGGCGCTGACGCAGCACGGCGTGAAGGATGTCAACCGTGTCACCTTTCTCGGGGGGCTCGGTGAGGGCACCCGGCTGGCACGACGTGGAACGACGGTGCCGATCACGGTGTCACCGTTCGTCTGGGATCCCATCGGCAACGACATCCTGTTAGAGGGCATGGCCGTCCGCGTCGACCTTGCCGGAGGCGTGGTCCAGGAGATTCTCGATTCGCCCTTCCGCAGGGCGGGCACGACCGGCTCGTCGCAAGGCCCTGGTCCCTCTCCCGCCCGTCCTCTCAAGCCGCTCGTCGTCACGCAAGCGAACGGACCGAGCTTCAGCGTGCGCGGCAGCGAGATCCTGTGGGATCGCTGGAAGCTGCACTTCGGCGTGCATCCCCGACGCGGCCTCGAAATTTACGACGTCTCGATCGTCGACGGAGGGCAGACGCGTCCGGTGCTCTATCGCGCCGGGCTGTCCGAGCTGATGACCGCGTACGGCGACCCTGAGTTCGGGTCCTGGTTCCCGCGCGACGCTGGTGACTACGGCGTCTCGGGCTACAGCGCCGCCCGGGCAAACGCCATCATCGGAGAAGACGCACCGGCAAATGCGGTCTTCGCGTCGGCGTCATTTGCAGACTATCTCGGACGCGTCGTCACGGTCCCGCGTGCCGTCGCGATCTACGAACGCGACGGCGGCGTGCTCTGGCACCACAGCGGACGCGCGAGCCGCGCGCGTCAATTGGTGCTGAGCGGGTACACCTCGCTCGACAACTACGACTACCTGTTTCACTGGGTATTCAGTCAGGACGGCGCCATCGACGTGCAGATGCAGCTGACGGGCGTGATGAACGTGCGCCCGGTGTCAGCCGTCCGGGAATCGTCCCATGAGGACGACGACGTGATGTACGCGCATCTGGTCGCCCCCCGCACGGCTGCGCCGAACCATCAGCACTTCTTCAACTGGCGGATCGACTTCGACGTGGACGGCGCGAACAATCGCGTGTTCGAGCTGAACACGGCCAACTCGCAGGCTCGGCTTCGCGACAGCGTCGGCGAATGGTTCGGGATGCAGCGCACCACACTCAAGAGCGAGCTGAACGCCAAACGCGACGTCGACGTCTCGACGGCGCGCCGTTGGCTCATCACGAGCAGCACACGTACGAACGCACTCGGCCAGCCGACCGGATACGCGCTCATTCCCGGCGAGAATGCGCCGTCCATGCAGGCCCCGAACTCGGCGCCGCGACGGCGCGCCGCCTTCCTCGAGCATCAGCTCTGGGTCACCCTTGCCGACCCGCACCAGATGTACGCCTCAGGCGAGTGGGTGAATCTCATGCGCGAGGGGGAGGGCGTGTCGACGTGGAGCGCCGGAGATCGACCGATCGTCGATCGCGACGTCGTGCTCTGGTACACGTTCTCCGTGGTGCATCTGCCACGGCCAGAGGACTGGCCGGTCATGCCTGTTCATACGGCAGGATTCAGGCTGGTACCGGTCGGATTCTTCGCATCGAACCCGACCGCGCCGGCGCAGTGAGGAAACGGAGGGTACGGAGAAACGGATTAACAGGAGAAACGGAGCAACGGAGACAGGATCTCTCTTTGGTCGTGTAGAGCACGCGACGGATCGCCGGCGGAAAGGCGAAGAAGGGCACGTGCGGCCAGTCGCCAGGACGCGACCACCGTCGGAAACCGCGCGCCCCCACGGACCCTGCTCGAAGGCAACCTCGAGGATCGTCTCGAGAACGTCTGTAGCGTTCTGTTTGCGTGTCCGGGGCATCGATACTCCTCACGCTGCCCACACACAACATTCCGGACACTCTTAATTTCGTCTCTCCGTTACTCCGTTTCTCCTGTTAATCCGTTCCCTCCGCATCCCTCCGTTACCTCAACGTCGACGACGAAAAATTGGGGAGCCGATCTTCTGAGTAGGCACCAGGGGACACGGGTATTGCTCTTTGTGATCTTTGTGGCCCACGCTCTCCGCTTCTATTCGTGACTAGAACGACGGCGACCCGCCCAGCGACGAGTTGATCTTGCTGCGCAACGAGGCGAGCGTCTCTGGCGAGCCGTCGAAGAGATCGTCGGGATACTTCGAGTCCTTGATCATCGCCTTGTAGATCGCGTCGCTTTGATAGAGGTTGAGCCCCAGACCCGCCAGGTACTGCAGCTTCAGGTTGCCGTCCGTATTGATCTGCGCATCGCTCAGCCAACCCTTCATGTCGGATCGACGGCCTGCATAGGTGCCGAACAGATCGACGGCTGAATTGATGCCCACTTCGCGAAGCGACTTGGCGACCGCTTCGTTGGCCGGGTCGCTCAGACGCGCCTGCACGGTGTCGATGTTGATCTTCCGCCCCTCGACCTGGCCGAAGAGCACCAGATCGTAGCCCTGCCCGTTGATCGTGTTGGCGAACACCGCGCCGTTGGGAAACGCTTCGAGGAACGTGGCGATCTCGCTCTTCACCGCGGCCTCGTTGCTCTCGTAGAGCTGCACGAACAGCGTCACCACGCCGCCCGGATTCAGATGCTGTTTGACGACGTCGAAGAACTCGCGCGTGTACAGCGTCGCGGCCCCCTTGACCCAGGGATCCAGCGGATCGGATGTGACCGCATCGAATTTCTCGTTGGTCGTCAGCAGATAGTGGCGCGCGTCATCGAGGTGCACGTGAACCTTCGGGTTCGCGACGACGTTGAAGTTGTGCTCGGCGAAATGCGTCGACACGACGCGGGGAACGAGCGGCTCGATCTCGGCGATCGTCTGATTCTTCACGAGCGGATCGATCGAGACCGCCCCTGCGGTCACACCCGCGCCGCAGCCGATCACCAGCACCTTCGTCGGCGTCTGCGGAACGAGCGTCGTGATGTGCCCGAGCATGCGCTGCAGTCGCATGTCCTGCGGCTCGCTCGACGCCTGCACCTTGCCGGCGTTGTGATAATTCAGCACGCCGCTCGGCGTGCGCGTGACCGCGACCGAAGCGGTCACACCCTCGCCGACGTAGACCATCTCGTTCTGGCCGACCCAGGTGGCGGAATAGCGCCCGTACGCCACGAGCAACCACGGGATCGGAGGCACCGATCGCGCGAGCAGCCCGGCAATCAGCGCGATCGTCACGACGACAACCGGCGTCGACGTGACCCAGGGCCTGCGCTCGCCCACCGCCGGGAGCAACATGAGCAGCCCGGACATCGCGGCAACGCCGATCAACACCTGCTGCGTGATCTGGCTGCCCACGGTTCCGACGAGGACCAGGCTCGTGATGAGCGCGCCAACGATCGCGCCGACCGTGTTCGCCGCGTAGACATTGCCCACCAGCCGCGCCGAATCCTGACCAGGAGAGGCAACGCCGGCCAGCGCGAGGGGAAAGCTCGCGCCCCACAGGATGGCGCCCGGCAGCATGACCCACACGGCGCGCATCAAATCGAGCTGAAAGGTGATCCAGTTGACGTTGGCCTGCGCACCCACCGTTGCGTTGATCGACGGGTTGATCGGCCAGTACGGCATCGACGCGCTCGTCGTGTAGCCGGCCCACGCGATCGCGGCGCACAGACCGAGCTGACACCAGCCCAACGCCGTGCGCGCGTTCATCGTGCGCGCCAGCGCCGACCCGAGACTGCTGCCGATGCCCAACCCGACGAGGAACACGGCAAGGATCAGCGAGAAGGTATAAGTAGTTGCACCGAACAGCAGCGAGAGCTGGCGCGTCCACACGACTTCCGAGCCGAGCGCCGTGAGCCCTGACAGCGCGATCGCGACGTACACGATCGTGGCCGTCTCGGGTGCCGATGCCGGCGCGTCAGCGACGCCTTCCTCGCTAGTGATGACGGTGTGAGGGGTGACGCCCGCAACCAGGATGGCGAGCACCGCGACGAGCACGTTCAGACCGACCGCTGCGAACGTCGCCGTCGTCATGTCGTAAACGCGAAGCAGGTAGAAGCCCGCGAGGAGACTGCCGACGACGGCGCCGGCCAGATTGCCGCCGTAGAAGTAGCCGAGCCACGACACGCCGCGCGGTGTGGTCTGCACCCAGCGCGCAATGGCAGGAAGCGTCGCGCCCATCAACAGGGTCGGCGGAATCAGGCAGATTCCTGCAACGATCGCTCGGAGCACCAGATTGATCTGCCCCGTGCCTGCAATCGACGTGTACACACGTCCCACCACCGGCACACCGAACAACACGAGGATGCCGAAGAGGCCGATGCCAAGCTCGATGCCTGCGTAGACCTTGAGGGGATGAAGCCTCCGGTTCAGGTATTTCGGGAGCAGGAGACTGCCAAGGCACATCCCGCCCATGAACACGCCGAGGAGCACGCCGAGCGACACCGCGGAGGAGCCGATCGATAACTGAAGGAGCTGAAACCAGACAACTTCGTAGATGAGGGCCGCACAGCCGGACCCGATGAACAGCAGCAACAGCGCCGGAAGCCAGCGCTGACCGGCATCGCGGCCGGGTATGGGGCCGGCTTCAGGCCCCAAGGTCTCTAGGTTGGTCACCCTCGGATACTACCCCAGAGCCTGCGGATCCTGGATCTTCGGTTCAGAATTCGCAATCTACGTTCGAAATTCGCCAATCGCTTCTCCCACTCTTGCCTGTAACTCAGAATTAACCCTGACGTCATGCGTCGGAAACTCCCGTTTCTTACCGTGAGCGTGTAAACGCGATGGAAACGGGGTGCCGGTGCAACATCCACACGAATCGAGCGGCGCGAGCGAGCATGGCATGAACGCACGAGGTGCCTCACGCACCCATGTCCTCGTCGTCGATGACGAGCAGGACATCGCCGGGTTGATCAAACACACGCTCGAAAAAGGTGGAGAGCTCGAAGTCGAGCTGGTCACCACTGGAGACGCTGCGCTCAAAGCGGTCAACGAGCGCACGCCCGATTTGATCGTACTCGACCTCAACCTTCCGGTGCTGAGCGGCCTCGAGGTGTGCCGGATTCTCCGCTCGCGCACGGCCACGGCACGCGTGCCGATCATCATGCTGACGGCACGAACCAGCGAGAGCGATCGCGTCACAGGTCTCGATGTCGGTGCGGACGACTACATTACCAAGCCCTTCAGCCTTCGCGAGCTCGCCGCGCGCGTGCGCGCGGTACTGCGTCGCGGACACCCGAAAGCCGCCAACGGCAACGGCGAGGCAGAGGCCTTCGTGTATCGGGGCAAACATCTGGTCGCCGATTTCGACGCGGTTGCGGTGAGCGTCGATGGCGCAGCCATTCGACTCACCCGGCGCGAGTTCGAGTTGCTGCGCTATCTCGTCGAGAATCGGAACCGCGTGCTGTCGAGGGACCGATTGCTCGAGCGCGTCTGGGGCTACGATCGCCTAGTCGAGACGCGATCAGTAGATGTGCACGTCGGGCGCCTTCGAGGAAAACTCGGGGTCGCGGGGCGGCAGATCGAGACGGTCGTCGGGCTGGGTTACCGATTTGTCGAATGAGTTTCTCGCCGCAACTACTGAACTACAGCGTCTTCAGGTAGGCGAGCAAGGCTCCGACACGTGATTTCAGCAGCCTCGATTCGATCTCTTTCCGGTCGGTCGTCGGATTCAGACCAGACGTGTCCGGGCACAGATCCGAGCCGAAGGTGTGACCGGCGTTGGATTTGCTGGGCACGGTGGTGTCGAATTCCTTGACCAGCAGCGTCTCGTTGGGACTGTAGCGCGACGACGGCCGATTCGCCCACTCGAATCCCACCAGCGCCTCGTCGTAGTTCAGGTTGCCACGCAGAAACTTCTGTGGACGCGTCGATGGGCACAGCAACTGCCCCAGCGTCGGAACCGACCCGTTGTGCAGATACGGCGCCTGAGCCCAGATGCCGTGCAGGACGTCGGCCTTGTAGCCGTTGGTGCCCTCGACCACGCGCCGCGGCGTATCGCGGAAGTACTCATCGAGCCTCGCCTGCCAGTCGCCCTGCGGCACGCACCAGTCCGCGCCCGGTTGCCCCTTATTGTTTTCGCCGTAGACGCTGCAGGCCTCCGTCACGAGCGCGGCCAGGCCGTAGCGAGAGACGCTCGTGTTGACCATGGTGCGGTTTGGGTCCACACCGAGCTTCGACACCGGATAGATCGTCTGATTGCGTGACGTGTGGCACCCGGCGCAATTCGCCTTGAAGAGCGCCTTGCCTTCACGCGCGCGCTGCAGATCGACGCTCGCAAAGGGGTACGGCGGTGGAGGCAGGTTATCAATGAACGGGTTGAGCGGCTCGTGAATCCGTACGTTCACCATTCGCGGATCGCCGGTCGCCGACGCACCGGATGCGAGCGTCCGCGACGATGCCCCCTGATTGCCGTCCCAGTTGGCGTGGTAGCGTTCGACGGCCCAGTTGACGCTCTTCACATCGATCGGCGCTGGGACCGGCGGCGCCCATGCCGGAATGTTCTTGAAGATGCGCTCGCCGGCGAGCTTTGCGTCGCTGACCGGGTCCGTCATCCCGGGAATGTCCACGGGAAGCCCATTGGCCTTCGAGAAGCCGGTAAAGATGGGACTCTTCGGGTTGTCGCTCTTCACGAACTCGATGAACGTGTTCTTGGCACGACGTGTGTGTATCGCGACCAGACCCGACGCGATTCCGAACGCGTCCATCTGGCCGGGACGATCCTCGAGCACGTCCGGCAGCGGGCGCTTGTAGGCATTGCTCTTCGCGACGACGTAGTAGATGAAGTGCGTCTTGACGCCGACGGCGATGAGATCCTTCATGACGTCGGGGAACTTGTCGGCAACCGCGAGTGTCTGAATCTTCGCACGGGCAATCTGCGCCGGCGACGAGCCATACATCGTCTCGGGGTGATCGAGTGCTTTCGTCAGCATCGCACCGTACAGCGCGCGCACCGCAGTGCGGTTTGGTGAGATGGTGGCCGGGTTCACCGGTGTCGTGGACGCGGGATCGAAGCCCGACTCCACGAGCGCCGCGGCCGTGAGCATCAGCAGCTTCGAGTAGTACTGCGCTTCGATTTCCGTGTTGGGCATCCCCGGGAGGAATTTCATCTTTCCACCGACGACGACGCGGCCGACGTGACATGCCGCGCAGGAGAAGAACACACGATCCATCGATCCCGGCGTGCCAAAGCCCTTCCGATCGTCTTCCCAGTTCTCCTCCTGATCTGCAGTCCGGAGCTTGGCGATCAACAGACTCGTGATCTGAAACGCGCTCTTCAGGCGCAGTTGCGCGTCGCGTCGCTTCATCTCGATGTCTGACAGCGGTTCGAATGTGCGCGGGTTCTCAAAGGCGAATCCGTACGGCAGCGGCGATTGACGCTCGCTGATCGGCCTCGCCACGCCATTGACGTAGTCGGAAGGATTGGGTCCGACTCCGATGTGATCCAACGTCCACGCGGCAGAAGGGCCAGAGCCGATTGGGAGATCGGTCTGGTGCTTCCAGATTCGGGCAATCTTCTGGAGCGTTGGATCCGGGTCGTTCGGATCCAGATCGAGGATCGTTTTGAACAGGACGAAGGGCACACCGTTGAATCCGACCGGGTACTCGCGAAACCAACTCCAGGCCAGCCGCGGGTTCTGTCCGTTGCGGAAACCGTACTTCGCGGCGCGACCGGCATCCGTGTCGTTCAAGTAGCCTTCGATCGCGTCGTCGCGTTTCTTGATTTCAGCTGGCCAGGCGGTGACGACCTGACCATCGACCCAGGACACGATGTCGTTGCCCGTGTCGTTGGCCAGCGGCCCGACGAACCCCGGGGTGCCTTTCGCGGTTGCGGCGGTGGTTGCTGGCGTGCCTTCGTAGGTGGCAGTGGCGTCACGCCCGCATCCACACACGAGAACAGACAGGAGCGCGGCGCACGCCAGTAATCGGATTCTGCTCGTCGGCATGTCACATCACCTCGACGGGGCCCGGCGCGACGGGCCAGAACAATCGCGTCGTGCCGGCATCGGCAAATCGGAGAGAGAACGTCGTCGCGTAGAGATTCTGATCGTCAAGCTGGAGCCGACCAAAACGCCGTTCGACAGGAAACGCCGGCTCACCGGGGCCGGCGTCGGGCCGAGACAGATCCTGAAGGCCGAGCAGCACGATCATCGATTCGACAACGATCACCGGCGAGACGTGCCGGCCAAGACAAGTGTGTCGATCCCAGCCGTACTGCAGATAGTGGTGACGAGGCCTGTCGAGGATGAAGGCGTCCGCCTCGTGAACGTCTCTCATCGCCGACCCGTGCGCGGCGAACACGAACGTGCCCGCAGAGATCGGACGGCTGTCGGCGATGCGCGCGCCCTCGCTGGCGCATTTGCGGAGCAGCACCTCGCCTTGTGGCTGCAGGCGAAGCGCCTCGAGAAAATACTTGTAAAGCGCGCGCCGGCTTTCACTCGTGCGCGTTCCGCTCAAGACATCGACCGCCAGGCCGGTCGCCTCGGTGAAGCTTCCGTAGCGCACACCCTCCGAACCGCTCGTCCGATACTCGCTGTCCTTGAGCCGGACGAGCGAATCGATCACCCGGCACGTGGTCTCCTCTTGACCCGCGACCGCACCCACGATCGTTCCCATGACGTTCTCGGCGATCCGCAGATCGCTGACCAGCCGCGGATCGAGGTCCGTCGGCCGGGCACACGTTGGAGCGGAGCGGCCAAGCTGAAAGAGCACGAGCCTGGTGAGCATCGTGTCGTCTACCGGCTCACCACTCCGCACGCGCTCGCGCTGGATACCGATCTCGCGCAGAAGGTAGGCGAGCAGCAGACGGCACGACCGCAATCCGTCCTTCTGAACCTGCGGATCCTTCTGCACGTTGTTGAAGAAGTGCCGGAACGCCGCCTTGATCCACAAGTACATCTGCTGCTCGTCGGGAATGACGCCATCCTCTTTCCCGAGCGCGGTCTCGACCTGTCCATCAATCGGCGACCCGTAGTAGGTCAGCATCTCCGGCGTCAACTCGAAGGAGCCGCGCTGCGCCGCGACTGGAACGCCGAGATACGTGTGCCCAAGCGTGATCGGCACATACCGCGCAACGGCCTGCACGATGTCGATCGTGGAGGATCCGATGCTCCGGGCGGCGGCAAGCGCAGTTCCCACCCGGCGCATGCAGTCCTCGTGAATGATGCCAGTGATGCGATCGGCATCTTCGGGGTTGCAAACAGCCGACAGCAGACGTTTATCGGGTTCGTAGGCGGCGTTGTCGTCGGTGCTCAGGATGAACGTGGTGAATCCACCGTTGTGCGACGGCGTCATCACTTTCACCATCTCGACACCGTACGGATCGACCGTGAACTCCTGATTGCGTTCGAGCACCTGCCGAACAGCGTCCCCCTCGACGATGAGCACTGGACCGAACGCTGGTTGAAACAGCTTCGCCGTCTTCCTGATCTCGTCGAGCATCGGGTACGGCTTTAGTTTCAGGAAGAACCCGATGACGGCGCCAACGGCCTTGCCCTGTCGAACTGCCTGGACCTTCAGGGCCTGCAGCTCCAGCGCTTCCGCCGGAATGATCACGCCAAGGCCGGCTTTGCCGGCGAGCTCGCGCAGCCTGGCGATCGGGACCGGGTTGTCGCGCGTAATCCGCTCGATCGTCGAATAGAACGACTCCAGTGCCGTGGCCGTTTCCTTCGTGAGAAAGGAGAGGTCCGGCGCAGTAGGGTCCACCGGGACGAGGGCAACGGGAGCCGTCGGCGCAGCTGCCGCCGTGTAGTGATGGTCAACTGAGAGGCGCATGAGTAAACCTCGCCCAGAAGTGGGCTCATTCTCACTGACGGTTTGAGCTCGACACAACTGCAAAGCGGTCAGCAATGGTTGAGTCGTGACGCACACGAACACATCCAACCGTCTCCAACAACAACGACCGCGCCATTCAATCCGAACAGTCTGCGTGCACGCCGAGCATCTTCCCTGTTCAAACAGGAGGCCGTGGTCGTTTACTCTTTGGGCTCGCTGGGGGCGTTCGGGATGGCGACAGGTGTCCTGCTCACGGGTGCGTCCGGGTTTCTGGGCTACCACGTTGCCAAGAGGCTGAACGAAGCGGGTGTGCGCCCGCGCGTGCTGGAGTTGCGCGAGAGTCGGCCCGACGTGCTCGATCGGCTGAACGTCGAGCCGTGTGCCGGCTATCTGGACGAACCGGCCGCGGTGCGAGCGGCGTGCTCCGGTGTCCGCACGTTACTGCATCTCGCGTTCAAAGTGAGCGTCGGAGGTGGTGCGACGCTCCTGAAGGACATGGAGCGGATTAACATCGCGGGCACGCGCCAGCTCTTGGAAACGGCCGCGGCCTGCAGCGTCGCGCGCGCAGTCGTCGCGGGCAGTGCGCTGTCGGTCGGCGTCAACAGGAACCCCACGCCGCTCGCTGAAACCGCGAACTGGTCCGAGCACGCGTTCGATCTTCCGTACGCCCACATGCGGCGTCAGGCGGAACTCAACGCACTTGCACACGCCACCTCCAGTTTTGCCGTCATGACCGTGTGCCCGGCGTTCACTTTCGGCCCGGATGATCCCGTGGGCGCGCCGGCGAACAAGTTGGTCCAGTCGGTCATCGACAGGAAACTGCATTTCACCCTGCCCGTCGGGTTCGGCGCCCTCGACGTCCGGGACTTCGCGGCTGGTGTCGTGCTGGCCGCTGAACGTGGCCGATCGGGACAACGATACCTGCTGAGTGGTGACAATCTCACGGTGACCCAGCTGCTCCAACAGGTGGCGGAGATCGCAGGTGTTCGGGCGCCGCACTTCGTACCTCCAACACCGCTCCTGCGCGTGCTCGTCGGCGCTCTCGAGTTCGTCTCCTCGATTCGGGGAAAGCCCGCTCCCGTCACTCGCGACGTCCTCCAGATCATCGGGCGTTACGCCTGGTATGACACCGCAAAGGCACGCACCGAGCTCGGATGGTCCTCACGGCCGCTGCGCAACACGCTGACCGACACGATTCGCTGGCTGCAAGATCCGTCATCCGGCCGTGATGACGTGCTCTTGAAGACCTGACGACGCCGACGCGCCGTCCTTTCCGCGCAGCCGGAGGTCTAAAATCTCCGATTATGTGTGTGAACTCTGGTCGTGCGATTCTCGCTCTGACTATTGCACTGTGCGTGGCCGCCGTCCTCCTCGGAAACGCACAAGAGCCCCCGGGAAGCGACGTCGGCCCGCTTTCGAGCGAGCCTCGTTTCTTCGCGCCGTTCTCCGCGACTGCCGTCACCACGGCCGTCCAGCGTACGCCTGGAGGAGGCCGCTTCTCGCGCAAGGCAGTGGCGGTGTACCACCGCGATTCGGCTGGCCGGGTCCGCGTGGAATACTCGCCCACTTCAGAACCACATGGTGATGCCGGATCGGATCCGGGCGACGCCCGAAAGGTGGCGATCGTGGTGCCGAATCCGTACGCACAGAGAGACCGCGCGTACCTCGTCGACGACGAGGCGAAGCTCGTCCAATGGATGGACTTCGGTATTTACGGGAGGCTGTTCAACGCAACGAAGCAGATTTCGATCCCCACCGGGTTGAGGCGATTCGTTGACTTCCCCACCGCAGAATTCCGATTCTCCGGCGGCGGCTTGTTCGAGGATCTGGGCAGCCAGACGATCGGCGGGGTGCGAGCCAACGGAACCCGATTTACGACGACGTTGTCAAAAGCGGTCGATGAGCGGTGGGAATCTCCCGAGCTGGGCCTCGTTGTACGCACGCGCCTCGTTGACCCCGACCGCGGATGGGACATCGAGCAAACACTCACAAACATCCAACGAACGGAGCCGCAGCAGGATCTGTTCGTGCTGCCTGCGGGCTATCAAAACAGGTTGGAAGGGAACATGCTGTTGCAATCACCCGAGGGCGAACTGAATCGGCTCTTCCAAAAGTAGTTGACATGCGTACTGCACTGATCGGCGTCCTTGCGCTTACCTCGCTGGCGTCCGCGCAGTCAGTTCAGCAGCGCGCTTCACCTGTTCGCGGGGCCGTGATTGCAGGAGCGCGTTCTGGAGTCCAGCGTCGCCACCGAGGCGAAGGGACAACCGACAGCGCGCGACCGATTAGGATTCCTGCCAGCCGGCACTGGTGAGTTCGAGCGCCTGGGTCGCAAAGCTCATCCGCGCACGCTCGACTCGATGCCAATCGGTGTAACGTCGTCGCCAGACGACGCGGCTATCCTGTTCCTCTCGAACTTCCCATCCAGCATCGCCTGCATCACTGATCGTGAAGCGACGGGTCTCGCCAGCTTTCCGGAACACTCGCGCGTACATAAGACCCCGATCTATATCCCGCGACGGGTCGTGGGTGGTGTAACTATTCTGTAAATAGTGACTATTGGGTAGGAACCCGAATGTGGAGTGCCCCTGGATGGATCTTCGCTTGCAAGGACTTCCCCGAGAGAGCAGGTTCTCCATCCACATGATAAACCACGGGACGGCTCGCGCAAATGTCGACCTGGGCCGTTGAGATGATCGTCACACCTGGAAGGCGATCGGCTTTCCCCGAAAACAGCGCTGGTATTTGAATCATCGCGGTCCATGGTGATCGCTCGCCCACGACGACTATGTCGAGCGCCCCATCGTCGATGCGAGCTCGCGGTGCGATCGTCGCGCCGTTGCCGTACTGCCGTGAGTTGGCGATGGCGATGAGCAGCGCGCGCGTTTCGACGCGCCGGCCGTTTGCGGTGATCACATAGTGATCCGGTTCAAAGCCGAAGAGCTCGCGCAGCGCGATTGTGATGTATCGCGCGAAACCGCGACGCGCATGCCCTTGTTCGGCGAATTTGTGCGCGACGTGGGCATCGAACCCGAGCCCTGCGACATTGAAGAAGAGGCGCCCGTTGATTTCACCGGCATCGATCAGATGCTCCCGGCCATTGAGCGCCACATTGAAGGCGTCCGCGGGCAGAAGGGGGATCGCCAGCTCGCGCGCGAGGCCATTGCCCGATCCGCTCGGGATCACCGCAAGCGCGACCGGGCTGAACGCCAGCGCCGACGCCACTTCGTTGATCGTCCCATCGCCGCCCCACGCGATGCAGAGCGTCACACCGCGTGCGACCGCGGCCTGCGCGAGCTCGCGGGCATGGCCGCCGCGTTCGGTGACGAAGATCTCCGCCTCCACACCGCGCGCGTCGAGCAGCGAAACGGCCAGCTCCGCGCGCCGCCTCGCCTCCTCAGGCCGTCGTCCGGTGCCCGAAATCGGATTGATGATGACGGCAGCGTGGACCATCAATCGGCCAATCAGCCTGCTAACTTCCGCAGCACCTTGGGCGTCACGAACCACACCAGCGATCCGGTGCGCCTTGCAGACAAGGCCCCGATGTCGATGCGACACATCCCGCCCTTCTTGAAGGCGAGCGGGTGGCTCGCACCGATCAGATGTGCCGCCAGTCCACCAAGGTCAGGTTCATGCCCGACGAGCGCAACGCGCTGCCGCTTGGCTGACTTCGCCAGCTGCGCCATCAAAACCGCAGGAGCGTGGCCGGGCGCCAGCGCCTCGAGAATCTTGACGGTGACGCCGCCCTGAATGCCCGCGGCCAGCAGCTCAGCCGTCTGCTTCGCACGCACCAGGGGGGAGCTGAATATCTCGTCCACCGCGAAGTCGAGCCACTTCAATCCGCCGATGCTGTCCCGGAAACGATGGACACCTCGCGTCGTCAGCGGGCGCTTGCTATCGTCGGGCCACGCCTCGCCGCGCTCGGCGGCAATCCCATGACGCACGATGTAGATTTCGCAGGAAGGCATCGGGCAACGAGGGCGTATCTAGGCTGCCGAGGCGCGGCTGTCGCGGTGCTGTTGAGCCAACCCGACGACATGATCGCAGATCGTCAGCAACGCTCTCCTCTCATTCATATAACGAACGTGCAACTGTCGACACTCCGTCTCGAGTCGCCTGACGAGACGATCGAGGTCGGCGGAGAGTTTCAAGTCTCGAACGGGGCCCGTGCTCTGCACCGCGCGTGTGCGCGCAATGAGCACCTCGAGATCGTGTATGCGGCCGAGCACATCCTGGACGCGTTGAAGTGTCCGCAGATGCGCCATCGCGCGCGACCCGCGGAGGTCGCGTGCAATCTCCATGGCATATCGCAGCTTCTTTACTGCGACGCGGACGAAATGGAGGCGATCGGGCAGATAGATGCCCGCCGCATTGCGGATGGCGGCCTGCAAGTCTGCGCCTCGATGCGCGGCACGCCTGTCGGCCTGAACGACTCGCCGACGATCACTGCGCCGCTTCTCGGAGACGCGGATGGTGGCACTGAGGGCGGTCTTCTCGAGCTTGTGCATGTCGCAGCGGTCGATTTGGCTGCGCATTTCGATGAGGAGGCGCTCGCGCTCCTCCCGAACCACCTGCTGCAGGCGCGCGATCGCCGCATCGCCGACGTCACCGGACGCGCGCAGCTCGTCCAGCGTGATCAGCGCCACGTCGAGCTCGCGTACGGGGCCCAGCGCGCGGGTCAGCCGTCGCATCCGCTTCCGCAACTTCCGCCCCACTTTTCCGCCAGCGAGGACCGGCAACGCCTCTCTCAGGCGGCGCGTGGCCACGCGGGCGCTGTGGACCGCGGCGACATCGCCCTTGCGTGCCCGCGGCAAGGCACGGCCGAGCGCACCGAGTCTCTGCCCGATGAGGAGTTCTGAAAGATTCGCGCGCGTCATGGCCAAGTTACCGCTCTCGGCCTACTATAAATCGGACCCATGCGCATTGCGGCCATCGATATCGGCACCAACTCCGTTCACATGATCGTCGTCCGGGTGCGCGCCGACCTGTCGTTCGAGGTCGTCGATCGCGAGAAGGTGATGGTGCGACTCGGCGCCGGCGGCCTCGACGGCAAAGCGCTGACCGCCGACGCCATGAGCGCGGCGCTCCAGGCGCTGTCCAAGTTCAAGCGGCTCGCCGACTCGCATCGGGTCGACGTCATCCTCGCCGCTGCCACGAGCGCGACACGCGAAGCGCGCAACGGCGGCGAGTTTCTGGCCCGGGTCGAGCGCGAGACCGGGATTCGCCCGCGTGTCATCACCGGCACGGAGGAAGCACGCCTGATTCATCAGGCGGCAGTGTACGGCGTGGACGTCGGCGGCGGCCGGGCGGTTGCGATCGACATCGGCGGCGGCAGCGTCGAGATTACGCTCGGCACCGCGACGTCGATTCAAGCGGCGCGCAGTTTCAAGATCGGCGTCATTCGACTGACCGAACGTTTCGTACAAAGCGATCCCCTGTCGGGGCGCGACGAACATCGGCTGGCCAAACACATCCTGTCCGAGATCGGACGGTACTGTGATCAGATCACGGCGATCGGATTCGATCGCGTGATCGGCACATCCGGCACGATTCTCAGCCTCGGCACCGTGGCCGCGACCGCCGCACGCGGTGGACCGCCGCCCGAACTGCGAAATCTCCGCATCCCCGCCAAGC
Source organism: Vicinamibacterales bacterium (assembly GCA_035263125.1). Lineage (GTDB taxonomy): Bacteria > Acidobacteriota > Vicinamibacteria > Vicinamibacterales > UBA2999 > Gp6-AA40. The sequence goes on along the minus strand of DATFRP010000138.1, from coordinate 3,290 downwards.
AGATTCGTCGTCTGCGCAAGGAGATCGTCGGTCTCGACGCGGAGCAACGGCTTGCGGTGCCCGGGCTCGATCCCCGTCGTGCCGATCTCGTCGTGAGCGGCGCGGTGCTGCTCGACACGATTCTTCGACGGCTCGGCGCCGAGGATCTCACCCTGTGCGATCTCGCCCTGCGCGAAGGGCTCGTGCTCGATTACATCCGGCGGAACAGCCGCACGATCGCGCAGGTCGACAAGATTCCAGATGTCCGGCGCCGCAGCGCGCTCGAGCTCGGCGAGCGCTGCAACTACTACGCGGACCACGCCCAGCACGTCGTCCGCCTCGCGCTGGCGCTCTTCGACCAGACGAGAGCGATCCACGGCCTGACCGATCGCGAACGGGAATGGCTCGAATACGCCGCGACGCTGCACGATGTCGGCGGCCTCATCAGCTTCGCGCGTCACCATCGCCACTCGTACTACCTGATCAAGAACGGAGACCTGCGGGGATTCCATCCCGACGAGATCGAGGTGATTGCGCTCGTCGCCCGCTACCATCGTCGCGGCACACCGAAGCGATCGCATGACGAGTACGCGAGCCTCTCGGCGCGGCTCCGCAAGACGGTGCGGACACTGGCTTCGATTCTGCGCGTCGCCGAGAGCCTCGACCGCAGCCACTCGCAGGCGATCTCGGGGATCGAGCTTCGCGACCGCGGCGACGACGCGCTGCTTCAGATCCACACGACGTCTGACGCCGAGCTCGAGATCTGGGCGACCAATCGTCATCTGCAGCCGTTCGAGCAGTTGATTGGCAAGCCCGTACGCCTCGAGGCTGCCGCTCAGATGCCTCCGCCAGCCGCGGTACCAGCGAGGAGGACCAAGGCCGCCAGGGCGAGCAAGAACGGCAAGGCGAGAGCGCGACGGGCGACCGCCAACGCGGAGTCACGACAACTCGAGGTGTCAGGTCGTCGTCACGATGATTTAACACCGCAGAAACAGGCGCGAAATTCCCGTCCGATAGCGTGATGGCTGTAACGCATTTGCACATCCGTCACGTCGGCGTCGTGCTTCGCGCGATCACCCGGGTCGACTGACACCGTTTCCGGTGCCCCGGCTTCCGATCGCCCGATCGGCCCGGACCACGGGCAAAGCGATTTCCTCGCGGCCGCTGCCGCAGGTATTCTGATATTGATGTCGATCAAGAAGGACTCGACGGGCGCGGCGTGAGCACAACCACACGTCCGCTTCCCTCGCTGCGCAATGTGACGTCATCGCGACAGACGCCTGCCGAGCTCGACACGGGCTGCAAGATCGAGGCAGAGAAGCTCAATTTCTTCTACGGCGAGAACCGGGCGCTGCAGGATATCTCCGTCAAGATCAAGCCGAACGTCGTCACGGCGTTCATCGGCCCGTCCGGCTGCGGCAAGAGCACGTTCCTGCGCACGCTCAACCGGATGAACGACATCATCCCTGCCACCCGCGTCGAAGGTCGGGTCCTCATCGACGGCACCGACATCTACCGGTCCGGGATGGACGTCGTCGAACTGCGGCGACGGGTGGGGATGGTCTTCCAGAAATCGAACCCGTTTCCGAAGTCGATCTTCGAGAACGTCGCCTACGGGCTTCGCATCAACGCGATGGCCGGCAGCAAGTCGGAACTGGCCGGGCGCGTCGAGGAGAGCCTGAAACGGGCGGCGCTCTGGGACGAGGTGAAGGACCGCCTGCACGAGTCGGCGCTCGCCATGTCAGGCGGTCAGCAGCAGCGTCTGTGCATTGCCCGAGCACTGGCCGTGCGTCCGGACATCCTGCTGATGGACGAACCCGCCTCCGCCCTCGATCCGATTGCGACGCAACGGATCGAGGAACTGGTCTACGACCTGAAGACGAACTACACCATCGTGATCGTGACCCACAACATGCAGCAGGCCGCGCGGGTCTCCGACTACACGGCGTTCTTCTGGCTGGGACGCCTGGTCGAATACGATCGAACCGATAAGATCTTCACGGCGCCTGCACAGAAGTTGACCGAAGATTACGTGACGGGGAGATTCGGCTAGTGGAACGACAGGTCCCGCACTTCCGCGAAGAGCTCGAGGCACTGCAAGGACGGCTGCTCGAAATGGGCGGCCTCGCCGAGGAACGCGTGCGCGCCGCCGTCCACGGCCTCGTGTCGCGAGACGGGTCGCTGTTCGACAGGATCCTGATCGGCGACGAGCCGATCAACCAGCTCCATGTCGAAATCGACAACCGGTGCTTCCGTCTGCTGGCGCTGCACCAGCCGATGGCGACGGACCTGCGCGCGATCGTCGCCGCCGTGAAGATCAACACCGACCTCGAACGGGTCGGCGATCTGGCCGTGAACATCGCGGAGGCCGGCAAACGGTACATCACCCACCCGCCGGTCAAGCAGTTGATCGACATTCCCAAGATGGGCGACATCGCCCAGGCGATGCTGCGCGATGCACTCGACGCGTTCGTGAAGCGCGACATCAGCCTGGCGCAGCAGGTCCTCAACGAAGACGACCGTCTCGACGGCCTCAAGACACAGGTCTTTCGCGATCTTCTGACGTTCATGCTCAAGGACCAGGGCACGGTGGAACCGGCGCTCGACCTGATCTTGGTGTCGCGCCACCTCGAGCGAATCGGCGATCACGCAACGAACATCGCTGAAGACGTGATCTTCATGGTGTCGGCGCTCGACGTACGACATCACGGCCCAGCACCCGTCGAATAGACTCCTCCCTGCTCAGAAAATTTCCTTCCCGGTTGACGCCGACAACGGAGACTGCGGCTCCCCAACTTTCAATTGTGCGGGGTGAGCCCCCGCTCATGGGCGACTCCGTGGTTCGCGGACCCGAACGAGTTATGATTGTTCGGATGGGCAAGGCGCTGCTGTGCGTGCTGTGCTGCAAGCGTCCGGCGGTTGAACAGTGGCGGCCCTTCTGCAGCGAACGATGCCGGAACGAAGACCTCGCCCGATGGGCAACCGGGCAGTACCGAGTCGCCAGCGACCCCAGCGCCAGCGACGCCGTGCCGCCATCCGACGACGACCTCTCAGAGCCTGACTAAAGGACGCGCCTCCTGTCTATGGCCGACACGCTGACGATCACCGACAACCGCACGGGCAAGCAGTACGAGGTCCCGATCACCGACGGCGCGATTCGCGCCACCGACTTGCGCCAGCTCAAGGTCGCCCAGGACGATCAGGGGATCTGCACCTACGACCCGGCGTTCATGAACACCGCGGCGTGTCGCAGCCGTCCGGTGGATGAACGGTGGCGACCCTTCTGCAGCGAACGATGCCGAAACGAAGAC
>DATFRP010000137.1:0-9901 GCA_035263125.1 Vicinamibacterales bacterium | reverse complement strand
ACGCAGGAGTTCGGCGTGCGAATGGCAGTGGGCGCATCGCCATTCCAGGTGCTGTCGTTCGTCATCCGGCACGGGCTCGCCGTTGGCGCGATCGGGATTGGTTCAGGCGGCGTGGCTGCTGCCGTGGCGGCAGGCGTGCTTACGCGCACGCTTTACGGAGTCGGTGCCGCGGATCCGGTGACCTGGTTGGCCGCGTTGGCGATCGTGTTCTCGATCAGCCTGGTGGCACACGGCGTTCCGGCGAGACGGGCCGCATCCGTGAATCCGGCGATTGCGCTGAGAGCGGAATGAATGGTCTGACAAGTTGTCGGTGCGATCCTGCTCGACGATAGTCGGTGCGATCCCTCTGACGCGGGTCGGTGCGATCGCTGCTGACGATTGTCGGTGCGATCCCACTAGGCGTTTCGGTGCGTTCACTCTGACGATTGTCGCTGCGGGGGCAATTCGTGTGGTTCTGCCCAAGCTTCGCACGATTGTGCGATAGCGAGATCGCACCGACGATCGTCAGCAGGATCGCACCGACGATCTTCAGAGATCGCACCGACTTCCGTCAGAGGGATCGCACCGACGACGAAAGTCCGGCTAAAGCCGGACCCTACGAACACACACGGGATCGCACCGACTATCGTCAGCAAGATCGCACCGACTAGCGACAGGAGGGTCGCACCGACTCTCGTCAGCTCTCGATCAGCTCCGGCTCATGCATCTCCCACCAGGTGCGCGCTCGCTTCGCCGTCCACTCGGCGCGCAGCGGCACCCGTCGGAGACTCTCCAGCAGGGCCTCCGCACTGGCTGGTCGACGCGACGGATCCTTGGCCAGGCACTCGAGGACGATCGCGTCGATCTCGGCCGGGATCGTTTCCTCCGACATCATCGACGGCGCTGGCGGCGGCGTCGTGGCATGCTGCATCAGTACCGCGAACGTATCGTCGCCCTCGAACGGCGGCCTGCCGGTGAGCAACCAGAAGGCGACGCAGCCGAGCGCGTACAGATCGGCGCGCCCGTCGAAGCTCTGGCTTGCTGCGAGCTCGGGGGCGAGATATGCGGGTGTGCCAAGGACCGTTCCCACCGTCGTGATCTGTGCCTGCTTCGGACGTGTATGACGAGCCACGACGCCGAAGTCGACGACCTTCACGAAGTCGTAGTGAGGCCCGAGCCGGCACGCGAACAGATTTGCCGGCTTGATGTCGCGATGGACGAGCCCAAGCGCGTGCGCTTCAGAGAGCGAGTGACAGGCCTGCGCGATCATGAAGACCGCACGTTCGGGTGGAACCGGACCGTGCCGATCGATCATCCGCTGTAGATCCATGCCGCGAAGACGTTCCATCACGTAGTACGGGTTGCCGGCGTCGGTGATGCCGAAGTCGTAGAGCTGCACGGTGTGCGGCGACTGGAGCTCGGATGTCACTTGCGCTTCGCGCGCAAAGCGCTGGCGTCGGACGTGGCCCTCGTCGCCGCCGCCGACCTCTGGCTCACGAACGATCTTGATCGCGGCAGGTCGGGCCAGCAGTTGATGACGGGCCAGCCAGACATCGCCCATGCCTCCGGCGCCGAGCCGCTCGATCAGGTTGTAGCTGCCGACTCGAAGACTGTTGTCCAGCATCTGCTCGCCAATCTCGAGGACGGGACCCTGGTTGGCCGCCAGCGCGAGGCTCAAGACATTGCGCAGCTCGCGGAGGTTGCCTGGCCATCGATAGTTCTTCAGTCGCGCGAGCGACTCCTCAGAGATGATCGGCACCGTCCGGCCAGAGTGCTCGGCCTGACGCCGCAGGATGAATGGCGCCAGCACCGGCACATCCTCCAGCCGTGCGCGAAGCGGAGCGAGATCGAGTGTGTTCGGCAGGACGCGACGCAGTTCCGGTATGAGACGACCGGCCGCGACCGCTTCCTCGACATCGCGGGTCGTCGACACGATGACGCGCACATCCGATTCGGCCGTGCTGCCAGAGCGGCGCATTTCGTCGATGATGCGAAGGCGGTCGGCGAGCATCAACTGCCAATCGTGCGGCAGATGTTCGAGGCCTTCGATGTACAACGTGCCTTCATGGGCCAGCGCCAACTTGTCGAAAATGTCGTCGCGTCGTCCGCCTCTCTCGGGTGCCCGCGCCGCATCCGGTATCAGCGAGAGGCAATTGGCACAGATGATCGCGCGCGCGGAGCGCCTGGACTGGTGATGGATCGCACGCGCGACCGCTTCATGATCGCTTCCGGGTGGCCCGTTGATCAGCCAGGTGTCGTCGGACGCTGCCGCCACCTCGATATCCTGTCGCAGGCGAAAGGCGGCCGCACTTTCGCCGAGCGTCACTCCATCCGTGCGGTCGCGCGCTTCGCGAAGCAGCTCCTGAGCCACCGACAGCTCGTGTGACAGCGCCTCGTTGCGCGACCGAAGCTGTCGCTGCAGATCGCGCATCGTGAGATGGGTGCGGACGCGGGCCAGCACCTCTTCAGCCTGGAACGGTTTGTTGACGAAGTCGACGGCGCCCAAATCGAGTCCGCGCGCCTTCTCGCGCGGCTCGTTCAACGCGGACAGGAAGATGATGGCGGCATCGCGCGTGCGCGGATCGGCCTTGAGACGCGCACAGGTTTCGAAGCCGTCGATGTCGGGCATCATCACGTCGAGCAGGATCAGATCGGGCGCGGCGCGCTCGGCGATCGCGATCGCGTCCTTGCCGTTCCGCGCTGCCAGCAGGCGGTAGCCCTGCCCCTCGAGGGTCTGATACAGGACCTGGAGATTGGTGGGGTTGTCGTCGACCAGCAGGATTTGCGGTCCCACGATCACGACTCCAGTGAATCGACGAGCGCGCGGAGCCCGTCGAAGTCGAAGTGCGCCACCAGCCGCTGCACGCGTTCGCCGACCGCGGCTTCGGCAGCACTGCCCTGCAGCAGGTGACCCGCGAGGTTCTGAATGTCGCCAACATCGCCGAGCGCGATCGCGGCTCGCAGCCGCGTGCCGACCTCCGCGCGGCGATCGAATGCCTTCAGGTCCCTGTCGGCCGATGCCGCGGGTGCATGCTCGCTGACGAACCGCGCGCCGAGATGTGTCTGTAGCATCGCAAAGAGCAGCTCGACCCGGACCGGCTTCGAGAGATAGTCCACGCAACCGGCCTCGCGCGCCCGCTGGCTGCTGTTGCCGAGCGCGCTCGCCGTTACCGCCACGACCGGAATCGCGGCGGTCATCGGATCGCGTGCGATGCGTCGGGTCGCTTCGAAGCCGTCGAGATCATCCATCTTGAGATCCATGAAGATGATCTGCGGGCGATCGGCCCGTGCCCGCTCGATCGCCTCGACGCCGCCGGACGCGCCGACCGCCCGGACGCCGGCGCTCTCGAGGAGGCTGGTGAGGATGTGGCGGTTCGCGGTGCTGTCGTCGACCACCATCGCGGTGATCGACTGACCCGGCGCGAGTCGCGCGTCGAGCGCGGGCACCGCATCGCCGGCATGGGTGGCCGCGGCGCGGACGCCGGGGCCGGCCTCCACGAGCGGCAGCATGAAGGAGAACCGCGATCCTTCGCCGAGCACGCTGTCGACCCGGAGCTCGTCGCCCATCCTCGTGATCAGGCGATCGCAGATGGTGAGACCCAGCCCGGTCCCGCCTGCAGCCGCGCCGGCTTTTGTTTGCGAGAAGGCGGAAAAAATCTGAGTCAGTGCTTCGGGCTCGATGCCGGGACCGGTGTCGCTGACCTCGAACTTCAGCCGATCGCTCTCGATGGCGATCGTGAGCCGCACCTCGCCGGCGCTGGTGAACTTGACGGCGTTCCCGAGGAGATTCAGCAGCACCTGCCGCACCCGGCGTCCGTCGATGACCACGAGCCTCGGTACATCGGACGCGATCGACGTGATCAATCGCAGGCCCTTCCGTTCTGCGGCCTCGGAGACGATCGGTGCGAGGTTGGAGACGAGCCTGGTGAGATCGGTGACCGCGTCCTCGATGTCGAGCCGGCCGGCTTCGATCTTGGCGAGGTCGAGGATGTCGTTGATCAGGTCGAGCAGTTGTGAGCCGCAGGTCGCGATTGCCTCGAGCGCCTCCTGTTGTGACCCGTTGAGGCTGCGATCGCGCTGCAGCAGCTGCGCGTAGCCGAGCACGCCGTTGAGCGGCGTCCGCAGCTCGTGGCTCATGCTGGTCAGGAACTCGCTCTTCGCGCGCGTCGCCGCTTCGGCCGTCTCCTTGGCGCGGCGCAGCTCGTCGTCGCGCTCGAGCCGGCTCGAGATGTCCCTGATGAACGCGCCGAAGAAGTACCCGTGTTCGGTCTGCATCGGCGAGGTCACAGTGAGCTCGATCGGGATCTCGCGCCCCGAGCGATGAAGGGCGCGCAACTCGATGCGCTGATTGACCACCGGTGCTTCACCGGTCTGATGAAAGCGACGCATGCCGCTCAGGTGTGCCTCGCGGAACGCGGGCGGGATGATCGTCTCGGCCAGCGACCGCCCGATCGCCTCGGCGCGTGTCCACCCGAGCGTCGCTTCCGCTTGCGCGTTCCAGGTGACGATGAGGCCGCGCGAGTCGATGCCAATGTAGGCATCGTGCGCGGTGTCGATGATCGTGTGCGCGCGGGCATCGCTTTCGGCCAGACGTGCGAGGGCGGTGCGCCGCTGATCTTCGGCGACCGCGATGACGATCAGATTGCCGACCGAGATGCCGAAGTTCTGCTCGTCGAGCGTCCACGCCCGCGCGCTGCCGACGTGCTCGGCACAGAGCACCCCGATGGTACGGTTGTCGTGCCGCAGCGGTACGTCGAGCATGGCGCCGATGTCGTTCGGAACGAGATACGAATCGCGGAACTCGCGGGTGCACGGGTCGACGCACGCGTCGGCCGCGGCGATGACCCGCTCGCATTCGACGGCATCGAAGTAGGCGGGGGCGTCCTGGCGGGACAGAACCGCGCCCGTCTCATATCGCGCGCTGCTGCGGTGATGGAGCCCGACGCACCGGATCGAGGCGTGATTGTCGACGAACTCCCACATGCTGAGGCGCTCGACGGCCAGCGCCTCGGCAGCGATCGCCAGAATGCTCTGGAGACGATCCTCGAACCGGTCGCTGGGGTTCGTGTACCGCGTCGTGAGATCGGTCAGCGCGTCGCTTTGTGCGACGAGCCTGCGCTCGCTCGCCGCGAGTGACGCAGCAGCGGAGGATTGAAAGTTCGTGCGGTCGTCCACCTGTTCGGCATCGGCGCGGCGCGTGGATCGGGGCCGGGCCGACTGACGATATTACTTCAGAGCCCGTTGTCGAACCCGATGTACGTAGGGTCCGGCTTTAGCCGGACCGGTACGCCGCAGTTTGGCCTACACTGTGGCCGCCGAGAGGTCCCTCATGCACCGATATCTTGCTTGCTCGATTGGTGTCCTGCTGCTCGTCGCCGGATCCGCGGCGGCACAGCAGAAAGCGACGATCACTGGTGTGGCGGAGATTCCGTTCACACCGGTGCCGAACTTCCTGAAGCTCCCCGCAGGGGAATCGTTGGGTGAGTCGGTGGCGGTGGCTACCAATTCAAAGGGTCACATCTTCGTCTACCACCGCCGCGACACGACCCGCTTGTTCGAGTTCGACCGCAACGGCATGTTCCTCCGGGAAATCGGCAAGGGCTACTACGGCTTCGAATTCGCTCACTCGGTCCGCGTCGACAAGGACGACAACATCTGGACGGTCGATGAAGGGACCAACCTCGTCACCAAATTCAGCCCTGAAGGGAAAGTGCTGATGGTGCTCGGGCGACGCCCGCCGGCAGTCGATGGTCCCGTCGTCTTTCCGGCCGGCCCAAACCAGCCGTCGCAAAAGTACATCTTCTGCCGGCCGACTGACATCGGCTGGGATCCACAAGGCAACATCTTCGTGTCCGACGGCTATTGCAACAATCGCGTCGTGAAGTACGACAAGAACGGACGCTTCCTCGCGCAGGCCGGCAGCGAGAAGTCGGGGAGCGCGCTCGGCGAATTCAACCTGCCGCACGGACTCCAGGTCGACGAGCGCGGAAATGTCTGGGTCGCCGATCGCACCAACAATCGCTATCAGGTGCTCGACAATAATCTGAAGCCGATCAAGGAGATCACCAACCTGGGCGTCGGCTGGACGCTGTGCATCTCGCCAGGCCCACATCAGTACGTCTTCCACTCCAACTCGAACCCGAATGGCAATGCGCCCGGCACATGGGAGACGACCGGCGAGATCTACAAGACCGAGCTCGATGGCACGGTCATCGGCAAGTTCGGCAAACCAGGCAAGGTCGCGCCCGGGTTCCAGGTGGTCCACATGCTGGACTGCCGCAACCCCAATGAGATCGTCCTGGGCGAGATCGAATCGTGGCGGGTGCAGAAGTTCATTCTGCAGCCGACTCCGTCGCGCACATCCTCGCGTTGATCCTTCGACAAGCTCAGGACAAGCCCTTCGACAAGCTCAGGGCAAGGGGCCACGACCATGACACGATTCCTATCAGCACTGACGGTCGCGTTCGTCGCTGCAACGATCGCTATCGCCGCTCAGAATGCGGCGCCCGCGCTCACCTTCGATGCGGCGAACCCGCTGACGCTTCCCGACGACATCTATCTGGGTGAGGTCGGCGGCGTGGCGACCAGCTCACGCGGCGACATCTACGTCTACACCCGCACCGGCCACCCGACGCTGTCGACGGCCACTGCGCGGCCGTTCGCGCATGGCGGTTCCCGGCTGTTCCAGTTCGATCGCAACGGCCGCTTCACGCGCGAGATCGGTGCCGGGTTGTACGGCTTCCTGTTTGCCGCGCAGGTCCACGTCGATTCGCAGGACAACATCTGGGTCGTCGACGAGATGTCGGCCATGGTCATGAAGTTCGATCCACAGGGCCGGGTCGCGTTCCTGCTCGGACGCAAGGCCGAGGCGATCAACAATCCACCCCGCGCCGGCGGGGCAGGGCCAGCTGGTGAAGGCGGTGGACGCGGCGGCGGGCGCGCCCCCGGGGCAGGTGCACCGCAGGATGTCTTCAACCGTCCGACTGACGTCGCCTGGGACGGGCAAGGCAACATCTTCGTCGCCGATGGCCTCGGCAACGCACGCATCGCCAAGTTCACGAAGGACGGCGCCTTCGTGAAGTCGTGGGGGCAGCGCGGCACCGGCAACGGCGAATTCGCCAGCGTCAACAGCATCGCCGTCGACGCGCAGGGCAACGTCTACGCGGCCGACGCCGGGAATCAGCGCATCCAGGTATTCGACAACAATGGCACCTTCAAGACCGAGATCAAAGGCGTAGGCAATGCTCAGGCGATCTGCGTCACGCCAGGGCCTGACCAGGTCATGTACGTCTCGAACTCCAATCCACCAACCGACATCGATACCGCCGGTGAGATCTACAAGATGCGCCTCGACGGGACGATGCTGGGAAAGTTCGGTAGAGCAGGGAAGCTGCTCAAGGAATTCGGCACCGTCAACGCGATCGACTGCCGCGGCGAGAGCACGCTCTACCTCGGAGAGGTCGGGAATTTCAGGGTGCAGAAAGTCATGCTCCGGTGAGTGAGCCACGGAGAGAGCGGAGAATTGGGCCACGGAGATCACGAAGATCACGAAGGCTGAGTCACGGACGCGTCTATTGTGTAGGTAGCGTTCAGAAGATCTCCGTTCCTCTTCTTTGTGATCTTCGTGATCTTCGTGGCCCGAATTTCTCCGTTTCTCTCCGTTTCGCTCTGTGGCTCAGCAGCGGATCCGTCCTCCCAGCAGGGCGGCAGCGCGCTCGAGCACACGCGAGGGTCTATCATTAGGGGATGGCATTGGCCTTGCCCCATAAGAGGATGCGACTGCGAACAGCGGGCGCGCTCTTATTCCCCGATCGTTGTGTGAAGGTACCCCATGAGCTCTAAAGCGGGATTTCTGAGCGCGTGTGCGCTCGCGCTGGTCATCTCGATCGCGCCCGTGGCCGGTGCGCAAGTCAATGCCGGGCAGTCGACGAGTGCAGCGCTTTCGACCGTCAGGATCGAGAACTTCGGACGCATCGACGCGACCTACTATCGTGGTTCACAACCCGAAGGTCGAGACTACGCGGATCTCGCCGCGCTCGGCGTCAAGACGGTCATCGATCTCCAGGCCGATGGCAACAATGCCGATGAGGCGAAGCTCGTCGAGGCGTCAGGGATGCGCTTCTATCGCATTCCGATGACGACGCGTGTGGCGCCGACCGGCGAGCAGCTCGCGACGTTCATGCGCATCGTGAACGATCCGGCGCAGCAGCCGGTGTACGTGCATTGCGCAGGCGGCCGGCATCGCACGGGCGTGATGACGGCGGTCTATCGCATGGAGAAGGACGGCTGGAACGCGGACCAGGCGTTCAAGGAGATGAAGAAGTACGACTTCGGCTTCGATTTCCTCCATCCGGAATTCAAGAAATTCGTCTACGCCTACCACGTCCAGGACAACCGCTCGACTCCGGTTCGTGATGTGAAGGCGTCAGCGGAACCTGCGGTGCCTGCGCCACTGCCAGTTGCCGGCTCCCAAAGCGAAGTGGCGAGCGCGGTGGAACGCTAAGAAATCACGGCTCTGGCCGGACGTGCTTAGGTTCGTCAAGGAAACGTTTCTTCTCGCGGGTCCTGTCGCCGGGTCTCCCCACCCGTCCTCGGCGCCAAGAACACTGTCACGGGTACGAAGAAACGGATCACGGAGAGGGCGCCTGCGCGGCGGGCGGGGAGGCCCCTCCCGGCGCCACCCGCTCGATGCTGCAACTCGCTTCCGAACCTAACTGACCTGCGTCAGCAAGATCGCACCGACCCCGGTTGGCAGGATCGCACCGACTGTCATCAGAAGGATCGCACCAATCGGTCGTGCGACTCAGACTTCGAGCTTGCCCGTGCTGTCGCCGAAGCTGTTCTGATGCACGCCGAGTTTGTCGAGAACCGACAGCATCAGATTCGACATCGGCGTGTGCGCCGGGAACGCGAGGTGGCGGTCGCCTTTGAGCTGCCCTGACGCGCCGCCGGCCACGAGAATCGGCAGCGGGTCGTGATCGTGCTGGTTGCCGTTGCTCATGCTGCTGCCGTACAGCACGACGGAGTGATCGAGCAGGTTGCCGTCGCCATCGGGCGTCGACTTCAGCTTCTCGAGGAAGTAGCCGAGCATCTGCACGTGATAGCGGTTGATCTGCGCGAACGTGTCCATGCGGGCGCGCGCGTTGGAGTGGTGCGACGCGGTGTGGAAACCGTCGCGCACGCCGCTGCCGGGATACACAGCGCCGCTCGTATCGCGCGCGTACATCATTGTCGAGATGCGCGTGATCTCCGACTGATAGGCGAGCACCTGCAGGTCGTACATCAGCTTGATGTGATCTTCGAACGCTTCGGGGACGCCCACCGGCGCCTCGGGGACGTTCGGATTGTTCGCCGACTGCGCCGTCGCTTTCTGGATGCGACGCTCGATCTCACGCACGTTGTCGAGATATTCGCCGAGCCGCGCACGGTCGCCGGCGTCGAGCCCGGTCTGCAGACGCGAGACCTTGTCGGTCACGGCATCGAGGATGCTCTTGTCCTGCTGCTTGCGCGCGAGGCGCAGCGCCGCGTTGCTGCCGTCGCCGAACAGACGTTCGAACACGACCTGCGGACTGTTCTCCATCGGCAGCGGCAGCGTCGGCGTTCGCCACGAGATGGTGTTGTAGTAGGCGCACCCATAGCCCGAGCCGCAGTTCAAACTCACCTCTTCGATGGCCAGCTCGATCGACGGCAGCGGTGTGTCCTGACCGATGCGATCGGCCAGCATCTGGTCGAGAGTGATACCGGCGTGCACCGAGCCCTTCTCGGGATGCGCACCGCTCAAGAAGACGGCGGCGGAACGCGCGTGGTCCGCGCCGGCGTCAGACCCGACACCACTGGCGGCCGGATGGGCCAGATTGCTGACGACACACACCCGATCGCGCAGTTTTTCGAGCGGCTTCAGCGTCTCCGTGAATTCGAAGGA
>DATFRP010000136.1:0-47924 GCA_035263125.1 Vicinamibacterales bacterium | reverse complement strand
CGACGGCGGCTGCGGACCCACTCGACGATCCGCCCGGGATGTAATCGGCGTTCCAAGGATTCCTGACGGGACCGAAGCAGCTGTCGAGTCCCGTGGTACCCATGCCGAGCGTGTGCATGTTCGTCTTGCCGATCACGATCGCGCCCGCTCGCTTCAACTTCTCCACACTCGCCGCATCCTTTTTCGGTATCCGTTCCTTGAAACGCTCGAACGCGGCGGTGGTCCTGACGCCAGCGGTGTCGTAGAAATCTTTGATGGCGACTGGAATCCCGTGCAAGGGACTTCTCCATCGCCCCTGTTGTATTTCGCGCTCGGCGGTCTTCGCCGCATCGACTGCAGCGTCTGCGGCCACGGTGATGAACGCATTGAGACGCGGCTGAAGGCGTTCGATGCGTTCGAGACACGCCATCACCACGTCCACAGGGGACAGCCGTCGTTGCCGTATCGACTCACTGACGTCGGTCAGGCGCTGCAGACTCGACGTCCCGGGCTCAATCGATGCTTTCATGGCTCTGCTCCACTCGGTTTTCTCGACAGCTTCAGTCTGCGCTTCCTCGCGACGGCCCGCTTGATATCCCTTGCGATCTTCGAACGCTTTCCCACGGTTGAGGTTTCGGGTACAGTCGGCGCCACCATGCCCAAGCGACTGCCGCCGCAGACGACGCATCCGCTGAATCCGCCTGCCAGCGCCGCATTCCCCTACGTCTTCTTCGAGCACGTCGCCGAACATCCGTTTCAACCGGGCAACCCCGCATTCAATCTGTGCAATGCATGGTGGTTGATGGACGCGGCGTTTCTCTCGTACTCGAACGAGGCAACGATCAGACGCGAATATCAGAAGATCAACGGCGCCGACGTGCACTTCGTCGCGGGCAAACGCAGCACGCAGTGCTATGTCGCATCCACCGATGACTGGATCGTGCTCGCGTTTCGAGGCACGCAGGTCGACGATTTCTGGCAGTCGGTCCTCGATTGGACGATTGACGCCCGATTCGTTCCAGTTCTCGATTCACATGGCGACTGGGTCCACGCCGGATTCAAGAGCGCGATCGAGCAGGTCTGGCCGGACGTGTCGGGCCGCGTCAGGACGTTGCAAGCGACCAGGCGTCGTCCGCTGTGGATCTGCGGGCACAGCCTTGGCGCGGCGCTGGCGACGATTGCCGCCAACCTCTGTGCGGACGATGCGACGCTCGGTTTCACCGGGCTGTACACGTTCGGGTCGCCGCGGGTTGGCGATCGCAGCTTCGGGCGAGAGATCAGACCCGCCAACGTGTTCCGGTTCCAGAACGATTCCGACCTCGTGACGCACGTGCCGCTGGGTCTCGTCTTCCATCACGTCGGCGCGCTGCAATTCATCGACGGCGGCGGCCATCTGCACGCCAACGTCGATCGGGCGCGACAGCTGTTGCTGCGAGCAGGCGCCCTGTCCGCGTCGGACGCACACAGTATCTCGGGCATCCTCCAACAGAATGGTCACGACCTGCCACTTCCTGGCTTTCTGGCCGACCACGCACCGATCAACTACGCCATCCTCATCTGGAACTGCTACGAGGCCAGTCTACCGGCGTCATCGGAGTCGCACGCATGAACGAGCTGATCGAAGTCCAGTTCAAGAAGAACGACAAACGACTGCGCGTCCGTCGTCAACTGCCAGGCGGTATCGAGTTCGATGAACCGGATCCGCTCGAACGAACGGTCGGAATCGAATTCACTCCGCGAAACGAGATCACCCGGCTCCGCATGGACAGCGTGAGACGGATCCAGGGATGGCAGCCGGGACAGTTCAAGCTCAATCTCTCGGTGGCCAACGGGTCGATCGTGCTGCGCGGCGCGAACGAGCACGCGCTTCCGGAAGGGCGCTACGGGGTGCGCGTGCACATCGAGGAGGCCAAGTCACCTCAGTTGCAGACCGCGGTGGTCGATCACGACGGATCGGCGGTCGTGCAGATCAACGTGCAGACGGACGATCGATCCGTCGACGTCGATCTGAGCGACGCGGACGAGGACATCATCGCGGTGCTGGAGCGATCCACATTGAGTGGTGTGTCCGCCGTCGATTGGCTGGTCGATGCGACGCGACGGCCGACCCGTCAAGCCTGTCTCTTGAACCTGATGGCGTCGCTTCGAACACGGCCCTCCCAGGGGGCGCCGCTCCTTCGACTGGTGAGCGACGTCTTCATGGTTGCCAACGATCGCATCTACGCGAAGGTCGACCGCAAGCTGCTCGACTCGCTGCAGACGCTCGCCAACGATCCGAATCGGCCGTTCTACGCCGAAGGGACCCCACATGCGCCGATCCACGGACGTCTGCTGACCGAGATGCCGGAGTCTCCGGACGTCAAAGCGCAGTTCAAGAATCTACTGAGCTTTCGCGCCGAAGGTCGCCCATCGATGCAGGTCGTCGTTGCGGTGCCGCCGGCCGACAGTCCGCACACCTACGCGGAGTTCGATCTCGATCTCGGCAACCCGCTGCAGGATCTCGCCGGGTTTTTCGTGCACATGGGCGAACTGCTCGACGGAAAGCCGACCAATCATCTGGACCTGCGGAAGCCGCTCGCGAAAACGCCGGCCGCCGAATTCCTGTATTACACGGTCGAGTAGATCTCCGTTCAGCGCCGCGCGATCAGTGCGCGAGCGACTGCCACGGTGGCGTTACCGAGCGCGTCGACTGCACCCGCCAGGACGATGATGGCCGCCGGGACGACGAGCACGATCAGCGCGTGGTCCACGAATGCGGCGAATGCGGCGCCCGACCGTGCCGCGCCGTTCATCAGTGGAAGCGCGAGCGTGATCCCGTAGTAGGCGATCAACGGCAGTGCCATTCGGCGGAAAGCGCGACCGACTCTCGTCCACAGCGTGCGGTTCATACCGTGACCGCGCGACGATCGAGCCGTCGCGCGACCTCATAGAGCGCCACCAGTCCGCCAAAGTACACCGTGATCCCCTCGAGCCGATGGATGTCGGCGGCACTGAGGGTTGACAGCGCAGCCGAGTGGGCGGCGAGCCACATGGCGACCGTGATGCGCACGGCATTGACGAGCACCGCCGCCACATAGCTCGCGAGCAGGCTTACACCCAGAACCTGCATCGACGCGATTCCTGATCCGACGCGATGCCACCAGGCACACACCAGCATGCCGAACGCGGCGATCATGAAGTTGATGCCGGCGCAGGTCTTCTCGATCAGGAACAGATGCTCCCGCGAGAAATACCCTTCGCCCGACTGCATCGTGAACGTCGCGCCGGTCAGCACGCTGACCAGGCGCGACGTCGGGCCGAGAATCCACCACAGATCGTCGACGCGGGCGTCGGCGTAGTGTCGCTTGAGGCTCCATGCGATCAGGACTGTGGCCGCGATCGCCAGAATTTTCGTTTTCATTGTCATTGACCAGAGGCGGGTCCAAGACCCGCCTCGACAACGATCGTGAACGGGCTCCGGTTAGAGCTGGAGGCTACGTACGGTCCGGCTGAAGCCGGACACTACGTACACCGCTACGTACAGCGCCGCAACGAGCGCGGCCAGCCACAGGATGTCCGGCTCGGGGCCTCTCGTGACGCCAACTGCGGAATCCGACACGCCGGCCGGAAGCGGCAACGGTTGATCTACGTCGGCGGCGGCATCGGTCACGCGCCGCACGACCTCCTGAACTGCGATGAACGACGTGTATTTCGTCAGCAGGCCGTAGGTAAGGCCGAGCGAGGTGATCTCCTTCACCCGCTCCTCACTTGGCGTGCTCGGGCCGAAGTCGGACAACTCCGCGATCCGCGTTCGCGCCCAGAGATGCCGCAGGGCGGCGTGCCGCGAATCGGTGTTCGCAGGCGAAACCGGAATCGATGTCTGATACGCGCCGCGACCGGTCTTTCCGGAAATGTCGATCGAGCCGGCAGCCTCGCCTCGCCACTTGCCAAAGACGACGATCGGACGGCTGGCAAACAGATCGGGCACCTTCCCCGGCTCGACGTCGTAGACGTCGAATCCCCGGAACTTCACATCGATACCGGTGAGCACGGGCGTCTCGATGTAGCGGCGCAGTCGCGTCGCCGCCTCTTCCGATTCGCCTGGCTCGGTCACGATGAAGGGCTCGCCCAGGCCTGCGCGGGCAACGCCCTCGATGAGAAAGCGATTCACGCTGCTGCCGATGCCGAATGCGAAGAAGTTGACGTCATCCAGTTGGCCGCGAACGTAGTCGAACACATCCGACTCCGCCTCGATGTAACCGTCGGTCACGAGCACGACGCTCCGCGACATTGTCGATTGACGGGGAATGGCGACCGCCTGCTGGAGCGCGGCCAGGAGCCGCGTGCCACCGCCGCCGTTCTTCCGGCCGATGAACTGGAGCGCCCGCGTGAGATTGGGCGGCGTCGCTGGTACTGATGTTCGCGAGAACGTCTCAGAGCCGTCGGCAAACACGACGACGTTGAACGTGTCGGAGGGGCGCATCACGTTCACCAGATCGCCCATCAGCTTCTTCGCTGTATCCAGCGGGAAGCCGTTCATCGATCCCGAGACGTCGAGCACGAAGATGTACTCGCGCGGAGGAATCTGATCCGGCTGAACGACCTGCGGCGGCTCCGCCATGAGCAGGAAGAAGTTCTCGTCGTGGCCCCGATACAGCATCAGCCCAGACGCGATCTCACGACCGGCCAATCCGTAGCGGAGGATGAAGTCGCGGTTGCCGGACAACCGCTCCGAGTCGGCGAGCGTGATCTCTGCGCGCCCGGGCGCAATCGAGCGAACCATCAGCTGATGTGAAGAGGAGGCCAGATCGCGGATCGGCACGCCCGTCGAGATCACGCCGGCGAGGTGGAACTCGCTGCGCGGCAGCTCACCCTGATGGGTGTATGGCGTGCTGAGGAATTCGTCCGCGGGCGACGCCTGGCTCGCGCTCTTCTCAGAGTACCGTGGTCCGACCACGGTCGGGTACGCGAACTCGTACACGCCATCCGTCGGCACGAGCAGCTCGGTGTATTTGAGCTCGACGATGATGGTGTCGCCTGGCAGCACGTTGGCCAGCTTCATGGTGAACACGTTCGGGCGGCTCTCCTCGAGCAGCGATGCGCTCTTGCCTTCACGCTTCGCGGCTTCGAATTCGCGCGACGCTTGTTCGCGTTCTTTGATCTTCGCCACGGTGCGCACATCGCCCACGGTCATCGTCAGACCGTAGACAGCCGCGCGGGTCGACGCGGGAAAGACGTAGCGCGCGTGAATCGGCCGGGTTCCGCGGTTCTCGTACACCTGGCGGACCGTCACGTCGGCAATGACGCCGGCGATCGCGACATCGACGCGCGTGTCCTTCAAGGGCAGGCGATCGATCGCGGGGTCTCCCCCTTCAACGAAGAAGAACGGAGAGAGCGTCTTGTCAGCTGGTGCTCGATCATCTTGTGCGCGAGCGCCCTGGGGCGGGAGGAGAAGGCAGACAACAACAGCGACGACGAAGCAGCGAAGTGAGATTCTCATGCCGCGCGGAGAGAGCAACGGACCTGCCGCCTGCCGTGCCGATCGAGTGAGACGACAACACCTTGCACGCGTGCGTGATCCCGGGAATCACGATTCCGTTGTCGCGTCAGTTGCGTGTGCGGGGGGCCACGTGGGTGTCCGTCCGGACACGGGGAAACGGAGGACACGGAGGAAACGAAGGAAAAATCACACTGAGGAAACGGGGGAAACGGAGATCCATCAAGTTGTGATCTCCGTTTCCTCCGTTTCCTCCGTGTGTGAATCCTCTGTTCCCTCCGTGTCCTTCGTTTCCCTTGAACAGTTACTTGCTCGCGTTCTTCTCATCACCCGGATTCTTCACGTCCTCGCCGGCGGTAACCGACTCGGGGGCAATCGTGAACGGTTCCTCGGGTCCGCTCTTGACGGCTTCGACGCGGGCCAGGTTCTTCTTCGCTTTGTCGAAGTTGGGATTGGCCGTCAGCGCAGCGTTGTACGCCGTGGCCGCGGCCTTGAAGCGTCCGGTGTGCTCGAGCGCCATTCCCAGATTGTTCTGGAACTCGGGCACGTCCTTCCGGATCTCCACCGCTTTCACGAATAGCGGCAGGGCCTCGTCGGCGCGCATGGCGTCGAGCAGCACGAGCCCCATGTTGTTCATCGACCACGCGTCGCGCTCGTTCAGCTCGATCGCATGTCGATACGCGTTCACGGCGTCGTCGGTCTTGCCCTGTGCACTGTAAGTGCGACCGAGGAGTCGATACACCTCTGCCGACTGCGGATCGATCTCGGACGCGCGCGTCAGTCGCTCGATCGCATCGTCGTAACGCTTCTGCTCGATGAAGACGCGACTCACGTTCACGAGGCTCTTGACGTGATGCGGGTCGATGCCCAGCGCCTGATCGAACGCCTTCTCGGACTTCGCGAGATCGCCGTTCTTCCAGGCCGACAAGCCGAGCATGTAGTAGCCCCACGCGTTGCCGGGGCGCCGATCGATGTAGCTCTCGAAGATCGCGGTCGCGTCCGCGTACTTCTTGGCCTCGAAGGCTGCCCTTCCATCGGCGAACGAGCCGGTGAGCTTCGGGGCAACGTTCGCATCGAAGCCTTCTCCATCGGTCCGTGATTCTGCGACTGTGCTGATCGGTTTCGTCTGCGCAGAGCCCGGGGCGGGCTTCGCGGACGAAGCCTGATCGCGTTTCGAACAACCGGCGACGCCGACTGCGGCCAGGAGCAGCATCGCCGTGACATGTCGTGTAGGTCTCATAACTCCCTCTCCCTGTGTGGCCGACCGCCTCACCGCGGCCGCCGCTTCCCCTCGAGGGCAAGTCGCCGGCCACCGACGGAGAAGAGAGGACAACTGCTGCTAACTCGCTGAGGCACGGGGCGTTGCTTGAACGTGCGAAACGTCTGTCAGGCGGCCGATTCCGTGTCTTCGTGGACACCGGCCGGTGGCGCGAGTGTTCCGGAGCACACGCGCGCTAGTCCCGGCGTGCGCCTTTGCTCAATCCATGACGACGCATGATTTTCAGCAGGCTGGAATGATCCGAAAGGCCGAGGGCTTCGGCTGTCCGCGTGACGTGCCACTCGTGCTTCTCGAGCGCATCGAGCACAATCTGCCGCTCGGCGTGCGCCTTCAGTGCCTTCAGCGTTCCTGGCGAGGCCGTCATGTCAGCGGCCTCGTCTCGGTCTTCGCCTCGGATCTCGGGTGGGACGTCACCCGCGCCAACGATGGTCGCGTCGGACGCAATCAGCATCCGTTCGAGGCAGTTACGCAGCTCGCGAATGTTGTTCTTCCGCCAGTCGTATGCCGCGAGCAGCGCCACCGCGTCCGGCGCGATCGTCTTCGGCCGCACGCCAAGCTGCGAGGCGATCGCTCGAAGCAGATGATCGACGAGTACCGGAATGTCCGACAGCCGGTCGCGCAGCGGTGGCACCCGCAGCATGTGGACGTTGAGTCGATAAAACAGATCCTGCCGGAAGCGGCCCGCCTCGACCTCGTGCTCGAGCTCCCGGTTCGTGGCCGCGACGATGCGCGCCGTGACCTGGATGGGACGATCGCCGCCGATGCGCGTGACCTTCCGATCTTCCAGCACACGGAGCAGCTTGGCCTGCGCCGGCAGCGGCAGCTCTCCGACCTCGTCGAGAAACAACGTTCCAGAGCCCGCGTTCTCGAACGCGCCCCGTCGCAGGCGATCGGCACCGGTGAACGCGCCGCGCTCGTGGCCGAACAGCTCGCTCTCGACGAGCTGCTCCGGGAGCGCCGCGCTGTTGACGGCAACGAGCGGGGTCCTCTCGCCTGGGCCCCGCCGATGCAGCTCACGGGCAACGAGTTCCTTCCCCGTTCCGCTTTCTCCGACAATCAGCACACTGCTCGGAATCGGCGCCACCCGTGCAATCGCGTCGCGGAGCGTCCGCATCACCACACTGTCGCCGATGAGCAGCGTCTCGCCATCGAACCGCGACCGCAGCGTCCGCACTTCTTTGACCAGCCGCCCGCGCGCAAGCGCGTTCTCGATTTCCTGCACCACGCGCTCGATCGGCTCCGCCTTGTCGACGAAGCCATAGGCGCCGAGGCGCACGGCCTGGACGCAGCGGTCGTAGTTGCCGGTGCCGGTGTAGACGATGACCGGTGTGTCGATCTCGCGCTGCTGCATGCGGCGCAGGACTTCGAAGCCGTCGATGCGGGGCATCTCGAGATCGAGGACGACGCAATCGATCGGTTCCCGGGCCAGCAGATCAAGCGCCTCGTCTCCGCCGCGAGCGACACTCGTGTGATAGCCGCCGACGCGCTTCAAATCGTAGGCATACTGCTCGGCCATCGCCGCCACGTCGTCAACGACGAGGATGTGATTCATTGGTCATTCGAAATGCAAAATGCAAAATTCAAAATGCAAAAACAAGATGGCAGTGCTTTCATTTTGCATTTTGCATTTTGAATTTTGCATTCTGCTTACTACTTCCCACCCGAAGGAATATCAATGACGATCCGCGTGCCCTTGCCGGGCGCGCTGTCGACATCGATCGTGCCGTGAAGATCCATCACCAGTCGTCGCACGATCGAGAGGCCGAGACCGGTGCCGCCTTCCTTCGTCGTATAGAAATCTTCGAAGATCCGGCTTGCTTCGCCGGCGGTCATGCCGCATCCCGTATCACCGATCGTGATCCTGGCGGCCGGCAATTCACCGTTTCGATCGACCATCTGTGTCGACACAGTGACACGACCCGGCTTCATCTGCAGGCTGTCCACGGCGTTCGTGATCAAGTTCTCGAGGATACGCCGGAACGCGATCGGATCTCCCACGACGGGACGCAGATCCGTCACGTTCGTCTCGAACGCGACGT
The DNA here is from genome assembly GCA_035263125.1 of Vicinamibacterales bacterium. Classification (GTDB taxonomy): domain Bacteria; phylum Acidobacteriota; class Vicinamibacteria; order Vicinamibacterales; family UBA2999; genus Gp6-AA40. Next base: position 39,151 of record DATFRP010000136.1, on the reverse strand, counting down.
GTTCGTGTCCCTTCGCGGCGCGGACCACGTCGGCGACGAGCGCGTTCAGATCGCACTCACGTCGGGCCATCGGCCGCGACAGTCGTTGATAGCTCGTGGCTAGCGTCTCGAGATACGCGATGCTCGAATCGACAGTGTGCCGCCGCTCGCTGAACACCGCCGGGAGGCTGGCCGGCTGATCGCGCTCGACCTGCGCCAGATGTCGCATCACGTTGCGAAGGGGGATCAATCCGTTCTTGATGTCGTGGTTGATCTGACGGGCGAGCTCACCCACGGTCGCGCGCCGCTCGGCCTCCCGCACGCGTGCGGTGCTGGTACGGAGCCGTGCCGCAAGGTCACCAAGAAGTCGAGATAATCTGCCGACTTCGTCCGTGCCTGGATCGAAATCGACGTCGAGACGATCCAGATCGAGCACGGCCGTCTTTTCCGCAAGCGCGGCGAGCGGGCGGCTGATCCGCGATGAGACCCAGACCGCCAGCAGCAGCGCGGTGATGCCGGTCCCGATCGCCGCGAGCAGAAACCAGGCCTCTGCACTGCGCAGCAGCTCTCTGAGGGGCGTCATCGGCTGAACGACCTCGAGCCGCGCCCGACTCACTTCGAGCTTGGTCTCGGAGCCGCTTTGAATCAGTGGAACCGTGAGCGCGCGAACCGCGGAATCGTGTGTCACGCTCGTGCCTGACGCAGTCGACAGCTCACCACCCGGATAATGCAGTGACACGCCGATGGCTCGGTCACCAGCCAGCCGCCCAAGAAAGGCCTGATCGATGGCAATGCCGCCGACGATGCTGAACGTCCGGTCAGCGAGGACGAACGACTGCACACGCGCGAGCGCCAGAAACTCGCGCTCGGGTCCGCGAGTCATCACGAAGACGACACCCCGCTCGTGACTCAGGGCCGACACCAGATCGGCATCGACGCGGCCATGTTCGTTGCGGAAGTGACCGGAACTGATGATCCGGCCGTCGGCATCCTGAATCTGGAGCATCGACAGGCCGGTGAGTCGCATGGCCGTCCCTGCGTAGTCGAGGAGATAGTCTCGATCGGGCTCGACGCCGGCGACCGCGCCAGAACGAAACCGCGTGTCGTTCTGAAGCGCGCGCGCAAGCGATGCCAGCCGATCGGAGATGCCGGCGCTCTCGCGAGTGAGATTCTCGCGGATGACGTCGCGGACCGTGTCGACCCGGCGCTCGTACTCCTCCGTGAGACGTCTGGTCATCTCCTGGCGGAGGCCGAACGCCAGGAGCGCAATCGGGATCAGTACGACAGCTGCGAAGGCAAGGAACAGTCGTGTGCGCAGGCTCATTCCTTCTCTCGCCTTGCAATCACGAGGCCCCCGTCCCATTCCGCGGTGACCCCCGAGCGGCCGCGACGCACAATCGCCCGCAGGCGCGTCTCGACCAGCGGGACGATCGTCTCGGGATCGAGCCAACGCGCGCCTTCCATCAGAACCTGCAGGTCCCGACAGGCGTCAACGGGCCGGCTGTCCAGCGACATCACGTAGCCGGCGTCGGCGCCTCGTCGACGCGCCACGACGAGGGCGTCGCCGCTCAAGGCCGCCGCACGCTGATACGTCCGTTTCGGGCGATCTGGCAGGAGCATGTCGAGGAACGCAGTCGCGGCAGGGCCGGACGCACGAGCCAGGCCGACGAAGCGCTCGGCCAGTTCGCGCGTCACGCTGTCGTTCGCGTCATAGACAATGCGCGGGATGGGCGACGACTGTTCGCGCGTCGGCGCAGAAGCAAGCGCGCACCCTTCCACCATCTGCCACCAGAACGGCCCGCGTGCGCCCCGCGCCTCGCCTCGCACCGCATCATGCGCCAGTACTTGCCGCGCGTCCTCGGAGAGCATCGGGGATGAGCGCGAGCGCCCGGGCGTGAGCTGGACGTAGACGTGCTGCCACTCGAGTGGTACTGACAGGAATTGGGGCAGCGTGGCTGCGTAGTCGAGCGTTGCCGGATCGCGCGTGAGCAGCAGGTCCACTCCGCGATCCAGAAGGTCGCGCGGGTCACCCGGAGCGACAACGAATTGGAGTGCGGCGACGCTCCCCCCGGTAAGGGCAATGACAGACGGGGCGTTCGCACGCGGCGAGCCACGATCCGGCTCGACTCGCACGGATCGTGTTCCGAGCGGCCACGGCGAATCGGGGATCGACCTGGCAATTGCCAGGTCGGGATGGGCAAGCGGCATGGGCACGTCCGACCGCTCGGTTCGCAACGCAATCGCAAGGGTCCGGTCGTCGACGAGATCGATCGATCGGACGAGACGACTGACAGGCGGTCGCAATGCGCCGGCGTCGCCGGTCCAGCTCCCCTTGACGTCGCTCGCGGTAACCGGCGTACCGTCGGAGAAACTCGCGTTCTCCCGCAAGACGACGATCCAGTTCCGCGCGTTCGCGTCGAATCGCCACGACGCGGCCAGGCCGGGACGCACACGTCCAGTGCAATCGACTCGGACCAGCGTCTCGTAGAGCTGACGAAACAGTACGCGCTCGCTCGCATTCGACGGACGTGGTGCGTTCGATGGCACGACAGGATCGCTCAGACCAACTGTCGTGATGGGTTCGCCGGAATCAGCACTCAGCGCACAGTTGGCCGGTTCGACTTCAGTCGGTTTCGTTGGTGCGACGGGCGGCGCCGGGGGCGTCGGAGGATTGGCAACCGTATTCGAAGGTTCTTGCGGTTGATTCGGTTGCGGGGAAACGGGCACGCCCGCCGGGGCGTTACGCGGGCCGCACGCCGAGGTCAACGTCACAAGGCAGACGATGACCTGGAACCTAGCGAATCCCCGAGGCATGGGCAACACGTGTACGCCCATGATAGTGCGACGGGCGCGTGGCCACTGAGCACACAAAGGAATTGGCCACAAAGGACCTCCGTGCCTTCTCTGCTTCGTGGCCCGCGTTCAGAAATTCGTCGTCAGCCCCACCCGAACAGCGCGCGGGAAACCGGGCGAGATGTTCGTGTTGCTGTCGGCGTTGACGAAGTACTTCTTGTCGAAGAGATTCTCGACGTTGACCTGGAAGCGCAACTGGCGAGTCACCGTGAAGAACGCCGCCGCGTCTGCGCGCGTGTAGCCTGGCAGGGTCACCGCGTTATCGATGGCCGCGAACATGTCGCTCCGGTGGACGACGCCGAGAGCGGCACCGACCTTCGGCAACAGCTGATAGTTGTTCCAGAGCGAGAACGTGTGTTGCGGCACCTGGCCGACCCGTGCACCCGACACGGCCGACGCGGTCGCCTGCGACACGTAGGCATCCTGATAGGCGTACCCGCCAGCGACGCTCCATCGCATGGTCACATATCCGTTCGCGCCGAGCTCGAAGCCGTTCGTCCGCTGACTGCCGGTCTGCACGATGCGCGTGGGATCGTTTGGATCGGTCGAACGTGTGTTCGTTCGATCGAGCCGGTACACGGCGGTCGTCAGCGACAGGCCCGGCCGTGCGTCCCACTTGCCGCCTACTTCGTAGCTGGTGAACTGTTCCGGCTTCAACTGTTCGGTGATGTTCGTCAGTGACGAGAACTGATCGCCCGAGCCGGGCAGATACGACACGCTGTAGCTCGTATAAATCGAGACCGGCACGATCGGCTTGTAGACGAGACCCGCACGCGGCGACACGAGATTGTCGGCGCGTTGGCGCGTGAGGTTGGCGCGATTGTCGTGGTAATCGAGCTCGAAGCGATCGAAGCGCACGCCGGCGAGCGCCAGCACGTGCGACGACAGGTCGATCTGATCCTGCACGTACGCGGCCGCAACATTCGCGACCACGTGATTGTCTGCGTCGGTGGTGCTCTGGCGGAACGTCACCGGCGTGGAAATCGTGGGTGCCGAATACGGCGCGAGGATCGAGGTGACGGTGTTGTTGAAGAAGCCGGTGTTGCGGAAGTTGTCGGTCAGCTGGTGACCGAATTCCGCACCCGCGAGCACCGTATGGCGCAACCCGCCGGTGTGCGCAATCATCGTGGCGTCCGTCTGGTTGAACAGGTTGGTGCGATCGGTCGCGTTGTTGTAGGCGGTCAGCGTCACTTGACTCTTGTCAGGAGTGACCGCACCGGGCACGAAGTTCTGGTAGAAACGGTCGTAATTGGCAAGGGCGGTCGTGTTGCGCAGCGTGAAGCCGTTGAACTCATGCTCGATTGTCGCCGACCCGATGTTCACATCGGCACGCACGTCGCTGAGATTCGGGTTGCCGTAGAAGGTCGATCGGTCGACATCGGCCGGCGCTCCCTGGAACGACGTGATGCCACGATCCGCCCCACGTGAATCGTGCAGGTATTCGTAGCGGAACGACACCTTCGTGCGATCGCTCGCATTCACAGTCACACTGGGCGTGACGCCGTACCGCTCGATCCCTACGAAGTCCCGGAAGCTGTCCGAGTTCTCATACAGGCCGTTGAGGCGGACGGCCACCTTGCCGTTGAGCGGCTGACCGACGTCCATCGTGAATCGGCGATTGTCGAACGTGCCCGCCTGCAGCGACAGCTCCCTCACCGGCATGAATCCGGCGTCCTTCGTGACGCGGTTCACGACGCCTCCGGCGCCGCCGCGTCCGAAGATCAGCGCGTTCGGTCCCTTGAGCACCTCCACCCGATCGAGGTTGTAGAGGTCCCGGTAGTACTGCACATCGTCACGGACACCGTTCATGAAGAAGTCCGCTGACGAGCTGTTGCCGCGGATGATCACCTGATCGCGATTGTTCTCACCCTGGTGGACGGTGATGCCCGGGACGTAGCGCATCACGTCGCCCATGCTCATCATCATCTGGTCTTTGATCAGCTCGTGGGTGACCACCGTCACCGACTGAGGGACGTCGCGAAGCGGCGTCATGGTCTTGGTGGCCGAGGCGATGGCCGGCACCTGGTATCCACCCGGCGCAGTGACCTTGACCTTCTCCTGGAAGCCGGCGATCTGGAGCACGAACCGGGTGGCAGAGGTGGACGATGTTCCGTCGGCGGTTACCGGCAGCGATGCGTCGACGAATCCGGGAGCCGACGCCTTCACGGTGTAGCGGCCGACCGGGACGGCGATCGTGAATGCTCCGGTCTGATCGCTCGTCGTCGTGGCGACCTCAGCACCTCGATCGACGGACGTAGCCGTGACGCGGGCGCCGGCGATGCCCATCTGCATCGGGTCGAGGATTCGCCCCTCGATACTGACCATTCGGGCCGCACTCTGGGCGGGTTCCGGATCTGCCGCCCAGACAGCAGGAGCAAGGACGATGACCACGAGCAGTGCACTGAACAGGGTTCGCATACCGGCTCTCCGCGTTCGATGATGTTTGATACTAGGTCTGAGACTCAGTCTCAACTTTACGGAGGATGCTATATCCGACCAGTCTGGTCGGTCAAGTAGCCTCTCGGCCACCCTTCCCGCCCGCGGTCGGCAGCCGCTCAATCGCAACGAGGTCGAGAGCGTGGGCGGGACGTGAATCCGGCGGGATGTGGTCGCCTGGTGGGATACAACCCGTTCGTGCTCGGCTCGTCAGAGATTGCCGGCACTCTGTCCCGACCCATGACGTCGCGCCCCGATGGTTCGCCGGGAAATGGTGACGCTATGATCGCGTCGGAGACGCGTTCATGCTGCTCAACGATCTTCGATACACCGCGCGACTGCTGCGGAAATCGCCGCTGTTCACGCTGGCGATCGTGCTCACGGTCGCACTCGGCATCGGTGCCAATACGGCGATCTTCAGTTTCGTGAACGCGGTGATGCTTCGTCCCCTGCCGTATCACGAACCCGATCGACTGGTGTGGATCGCGGAGCGGAACGACACGCTGAATCTGCCGAGATTCGCGGCCTCGGTGCTGAACTACCTCTCATGGAAGGAGCAGCAGCGGACATTCGCTCAGATCGGAGCCACGGGCTTCACCAGCTTCAACCTCACGGGTCAGGGCGAGCCGGAACAATTCACGGGCCGCACGCTCACACCCTCGCTGTTTCCGCTGCTCGGCATCACGCCAGTACTTGGACGATCGTTCAGCGACGGAGATGATCGTCCCGGCAGCGAGAAGGTCGCGATCATCAGCGAGGCGCTCTGGAAGCGACGGTTCGGCAGCGACCCTTCGATCATCGGCCGCGCCCTGACGTTGAACGGTGTCGACACCACCGTTGTCGGGATCGCCCCGGCATCGCTGGCGCAGCTCACCAACGGCGACATATGGGCTCCGCTCACAATCGATCCTGCCAAAGAGATCCGGCTGAATCACGTGATCCTTGCCGTGGGCCGTCTGCGACCGGGCGTCACGCTGGAGCGGGCGCAGGCGGAGATGGACGTCGTCGCGACACACGTCGGCCAGCAGTATCCCGAAGTCAAAGACTGGGGCATTCGGCTGGTCGACTTCTATCACGTGTTCGTGAGCCCTCAGCTGCAGACCGCGCTCGTCGTACTCCTCGCCGCCGTCGGGTGCGTGCTGCTGATCGCGTCTGCCAATGTGGCCAACATGCTGCTCGCGCGCGCCGGAGCGCGTCAGAAGGAGATCGCTGTCCGCACCGCGATGGGTGCCGGCCGCGCGCGCCTGTTGAAGCAGTTGCTGATCGAGAGCCTCGTGCTGTCTGCGCTCGGAGGGTCAATCGGGGTTGTTGGTGCGTGGTGGGGTGTGAATGCGATCAACGCGCTGATACCGGCCAACCTGTTGCCGGTGCCGGACGTGAGTATCGACGTCACTGTCCTTCTGTTCGCGGTGGCGCTGACGATCGTCACTGGGCTCCTCTTCGGCCTCGCACCGGCGTGGCACGCGGCGAAGACCGATCTCAATGAGGTCTTGAAGCAGACGACGCGAGCGTCAGCGGGAACACGATCCCGTCTGCGCAACGCGCTCGCCGCCGCGGAGCTCGCGCTTGCGACCATTCTGCTGATTGGTGCCGGTCTCCTGGTGCAGAGTCTGCTGCGTTTGCAACACGTCGATCTCGGCTTCCAGCCCGATCGTCTGCTCACGTTCCAGCTCGCACTGCCCCCATCGACGTATCCGCCCGAGACGACCGCCGAGTTCTATCGCAGACTCCTCGAGTCGCTGCGCGCCACCCCCGGCGTGGGTGCCGCGGCGGTCTCGAGCGGGATTCCGTTCGGCGGCGGGAACTACACCGCGACGCCGATCGTGACGAGAGGCCCCTCCCCGATGCCGCCCGACACCGCCGTCACCACCGACTGGCGCATCGTGAGCCCTGGGTACTTCGGCGCCATGGGCATCCCTCTCGTACGCGGACGCGAATTCCTCGACAGCGACTGTTCCATCGCCGCGCCACGGGTAGTGATCGTCAGCCAGGCGACGGCACGCCGCTTCTGGGGCGAGAGCGATCCGCTTGGCCGCACGCTCCATCGACAAGGAGATCCCGCACGGGAGTACACAGTCATCGGCGTCGTCGGCGATGTGCGGCAGCGATCGCTCAACCTCGAATCGCCGGCGATCTACTACCCCAGTTTCAATCTCGCGTCGCGGATGGACGTGGTCGTGCGAACCGAGGCGCTGCCGACATCGATTCTTCCTGCAGTTCGCCAGAAGGTCCACGAACTCGATGCCGCGCTGCCAATCTCGACGGTGCAGACAATGGAGGAATGGCTCGCGAGCAGCGCCGCGCAGCCGAGACTCAACGCCATCCTGCTTGGCGTGTTCGCAGGCGTCGCGATGCTGATCGCGGCGATCGGGATCTATGGCGTGCTGGCCTATTCGGTCAATCAGCGCACGCAGGAAATCGGGTTGCGCATGGCACTCGGCGCGCCGAGCGGCCACGTGCTGCGACTGATCGTGCGCGAAGGGATGACCGTGGGCGCAATCGGTATTGGTGTCGGCGTCGCAGGCGCGCTTGTCGCGAACCGCGTGCTGGAAAGTCTGGTGTTCGAGATACCGGTTCGCGATCCGCTCACGTATCTCGCGGTGGCTGGGAGCCTCGCGGCAGTCGCTCTTTTCGCCTGCGTGATTCCAGCGCTCAGAGCGTCGCGCGTCGATCCGATCGTGGCGTTACGCTACGATTAGCTGCGATTCGCTCCCCCGCACGGCCTGCCATTCGGCGCAGCAACCAACCGAAAACCAGCGGGCATTCACATTTGCGCGTTCCTGCACGCGCTTATAACGACTTCGCCGTCGGGTGAGGACGGATCGGTGATCTGCTGTGCACTCGGCGCGATCACGAATGAGCTTGGGCACCGTGCAGCCGACGTGAAATCGAGCCGATATAGGGTGCACAGCACTGTCCCACCACTTCGTCGGGGTGCATGACGATGCTCGACACCGGGAGCGAACGAGTCCAGTGACAACCGAGAGCCACGACGATCGCGAACGGGCGACACGAGCCGATCTCGAGAAGAAGCTCGCGAACATCACCGCTGCCCTCATCGAGGCGGAGCAGCACCATCGGGCCGCCATGGTCGCCGCTGATCGACGACTGGCCGAGCACAAGGCCCACTACGACGTCGAGATGGCCCGTGCCGCCGCAACCTGGGACATGGTCGACGAGCAGCTGCGCGCCGCAGCCGCCGAAGTCGAACGTGCCCGTCAGAATCACGCATCTGCGCGCGCCGCGGCTGAAGATGCCGCCGGACGCGAGCGGGCGGTCCAGGCCAAGCTCGAACAGGAAGCCGACACGCGACGTCACGTTGAAGGTCTCCTCGCGCAGGAGGTCAGCGCCCGCGAATCGAAGGTCGCGGACCTCGAGCGCCTCGCGAAACGAGAGGCCGATCTCAGCGCCAGCCTCGACGACCTCACCACGAGACACAACGACATCGAACGTCAGCTGGCTGCCACTGAAGAAGCATTTCAGGGCGCGACGACGCGCGCCACCGAGGAACGGCTCGCAGCCAGCAAGAGAGCCGCCGAGCGCGAAGCGGAATTCAACAGACTGCTCCAGCAGGAACGAGCGACGCGCGTCGATCTCGAACGGACGATCACGCAGTCAGAAGCCGCCCTCCGCGCCGCCAGACAGCAGCATGAGGAGGCGGGGGCCGCGGCTCGCGAGCTCACCGAGCGGCAGGCACACGTCGAGCGTACGGCGTCGGCGACAGCGGCCGATCGCGACCGTCTGGCGGAACGTGTCGACAAGGCCGAGCGCGCACTCGACCAGGCGCGGCGCGAATACGAGACAGCAGCTGCCGACATCGAACGGGTGAAGGCGCGCGAGGCCGACCTCGTCGCGAAGCTGGCCAAGGTCGAAGCGGCCCGCGACGCGTTCGAGCGACAACTGGCTGACGCAGCCACCGTCATCCAGGACGACGCGAGGTGCGAAGCGGACCTCCGCGATCAGATCGAGCGAGACCGCGGGACCCGCGCGCGTCTCGAGCAGGACATCGCCGACGCCGCCGCGGCGACGCGCGACGCGAAACAGCAGCATGAGGCGGCCCTGGCGCAGGCCGTCAACGAGCTGTCCGAACGACAGGCGAAGTTCGATGGCGAGTTCTCGAAGGTGACAGCCGAACGAGATCGCCTCGGTCAACGCGTGAGAGATGCCGAAGTCGCGCTCGATCTCATGCATCGTGACTGCGAATCAGCCGCGGCCGACGTCGTCCGCGTCACGCAGCGCGAAGCCGACATCCGCGCGCAACTGACAGATGTTCAGGCGGCTCGCGATACGCTCGAGCGGGAACTGGGCGACGCCAGAAACGCGATCCGGCACGCCAGCGAACGCGAGGCGCAGCTCGGCGAGGAGCTCCGGCAGCAGCGCGAGACGCGCGCGGCGCTCGAGCGGACGCTCGTCGATGCCGAGGCGGCCCTGCGCGAAGCGCAGCAGCGCCACGACACAGCCACGGCCGCTGCCGCACATGAATTCGCGGAGCAGCGCGCGCACACCGATCGACAGTTGTCAGAGGCGAGAGCGGAATGCGACCGCGCGATCGCTCAGCTGACCGAGATCGAGACCACTCGAGAGGATCTCGAGCGTCAACTTGCCGATGCGGCAGGCGCAATGGCCGACGAGATCGACGCGCGGACGATGGCGGAGCAGGCACTGAGCGAGGCCCGCGAGGCGTCGCTCGACGCCGAACGGTCCGCCCGTGAAGAAATCGAGGCGCTTCAGGCGAGCGCACGCGAGCAGCAGGCACAGTTCGACGCCCGGTTCGCACACGAGCAGCTCGAACACAAGAACCGTCTCGCCGACATGGAGGCGGCTCACCGCACGCTCGCGCTCGAACGCGACTCGTTGCGGCAATCGGTGGCGGCGCTCGAGGAGCGCATGGTGCCGGAGCTGCGGAAGCAACTCGATGAGAGTCGGGCGGAGCGCGACCGCTTGTTCGAACACGCGGGCATTGCGATGTTCCGATGCACGCCCGAGGGCGCACTGGTTCAGGCCAATCGCGCGTGCACGACGCTCGTCGGTCGCCGCACGATCGACGAACTGCAAGGCCTCGATTTCGCAGCCGCGATCTTCGAGGCGCCCAATGTGTTTTCATGGCTCATCGAGCGCTGCATCGGCTCACGGGGGAAGGAATCGATCGAAACAACGTGGCGCCGGAAGGATGGCGGGCGTCTGTTCGTGCGGTTGTCGGCGCGGCCGGTTGCCGATGTCGTCGAAATCGTGGCCGAAGACCTCACCCGTGTGCGCGTGCTGCAGGAGAGACTCGGTCAGGCGAATCGAATGGAAGCAGTCGGCCGGCTCGCGTCGGAAGTCGCCGTCACCTGCAGTAACCTCCTCGACGAGATTCATCAGAGAGGCCGCGAATGGCTCCAGACGCTCGGTGAGAACACCGACGCGCGAGGGCAGGGCGAGCGGCTCTTCGAGGAGGTCGGACGCGCGGGCGGGTTCCTGCAGCAGGTGGCTGAGTGCAGCAACGAACAGGCTCGCACGCCGATGCTCGTCGACCTGAACACGCTCATCCAGGATCTGGAGCCGGTGCTGAAACGGGTGGCAGGAGGCGACGTCGAGATCCAGCTCCGTGACACCTCGCCTTCACTCAACGTCGACGTCGGCACCGAACAGGTGGAACGGATGCTCGTGAACGTTGCGAGTTATGGGCGGAGACGGATGCCGTTCGGGGGACGCCTGCGCATCGAGCTCGGCACGAGTGTGGTCGATCGACGCTTCGCTGCGAAGCATCCCAACGTCCGCCTCGGTCTGCACGCGCTGATCACGGTCACGGAGATCAGACGGACCGCCGCCGCGACCGAGACGCCGCCGCCCGGAGTGGCATCGCGGCCGAGCGTGGACTTCTCGACGCTTCGCGAACTCGTGGGTCAGTGCGGCGGACATCTCTGGATGAAAGTCCAACCGCAGGGAGATATGGTCGCGAAGATCCGTCTCCCGCTGTCGATGCCGGCCGAACAGGCACAGCCCCGCCCGGTGGCGCGTAGCAACAGAAAACGCGCGACCGCCCGCGTGCAGTCCTGATCGGAGGAATGCTCATCGCTGCTTGAGACGAAGGGCGGCAGAAGAAAATTGCCGCCAGGGGCGGGACACGACGATCGATCGACGACGATCGAACCGCCGCCGAAATCAGTCCCAGCGGCCGATGGTCTTTCCGTCAGCGAATTTCGCGCCGATGAACGCGCCCGCCGCGGTGCCGTCCTTCATCGGGTTGAATCGCACGGTCACCTCATCGCCTGCCTTGAACGTCGTCGCTCGCCACCCCTGACGCGAGAGCGTATTGGGACTGCCACCCTCGAGGCTCCATTCCCTGGTCGTACCGTTCTCCTGCGTGACGACCTGAATCCAGATGTGTGGATTGGACCACTGCAGTTCCTTGACGGTGCCTTTCAGCTCGACGACCTTCTCACGGTCGAACATCGCGCTGGAGTGATGGGCCTCGAGCGATGCGGCGGTGAGGAACGATCCCGCAACGGCAAGGAGCACGACGAGCCAGATCGATCTCATTGCGAACTCCTCAATCCTTGTCCTTGTCGATCGGCTTGCCGTCCGGCCCCAGCGTGAGCGTCTTGCCACTCGGGCTGATCGGGTTCCGATTGTTCTCGGCGCAGGCGTAGTCCCACGCCCACGTCCCTTGCGGTTGCTTTCGATAACGCTTGGTGACCTTCCACGGCGCTTTCAGCGCCTTCGGATCCTCGACGACCATCTGCGCCTCCATCGTCATCGCATCGCTCTTGCGCAGGCGCGTGGTCACGCGACCGGCATCGCTCAGCACGAGTCCCGTACGGTCGACGATCACGTCCTTGCCGCTGAAGCCTTTCATGCTGATCGTCGTGAAGACCAGCGTGTCCCCTTCCCAGTGCCCCACCGACGCGCCGTTGTAGGTCGGCCACAAATCCTCTTTCGACGGGTGCTGCCGACCGTCGGTGTAGATCCGCAGGATGTTCGGGCCGTTCTCGGCGACGACGAAGACCTTTTCGGGCGTGACCGCAAACTCGTACACGTCGGGCACGTTCATCAATCGCGGGAACCCATGAGGGGTGCCGCAGGTGCTGATCGGATCGGGAAACGTTCCCTGCTTCACGAGCTCGATGTGCTTTCGATACAGCGCCTCCCACTCGTCGTTGTAGGGCGGGAATTCTCTGACCCCCGGATCGCCGGCACGACCGTTCCGCGGTTGGACCGTGGCTCCGTCGAATACCGTCGGCCCTTCCATCACCCACGCACCGCTCCAGTCAGGCAGCCCCCCGGGCGATGTCGCTGACTGACCTCCGACCACCACAAACGCCAGAGTGCACACGATTCCAGCACAGAGTGCCGCCATCAGCTTCATTGTCGCGCTCACTGTCTTCCCACGTGGGTGCCGCCGGTGATGACGACGTTTGCCACAGACATCAACTCGTCGTGCGAGGGAAACTTACCGAATCCGGACAGGCCTTCATGTCGGCATTCGATGTGCGCCCACTGCACGATGCCATCGCGGTCGATGAGAAACTGGCCCTTCAGCTGCGGGAATGTCGTTTCGAAGTCGCGCTGATCGGTTGGTGTGTTGTGATAGCCGTCGAGCGCAGCGAGCGCGGCGTTGGCCTCCGGCATCGGCAACGGCTCCGCCAGTTCCCCGGTCGGATTGATGCGCGTCATCTGCATCGTCTGCATCAACACCGGCGTGAGCTCCGGCCGCGGCACCCCGTACGAACGGTGAGTGGTCAGCTGAGGATCGGCCCCGAGCGCCATGCGCGTCGGCCGGAACTTGAAGTACAGCCGCGCGTTATCCAGGTCGGTACCCACGATCGCGAGCGAATCGACCCCGAGCGACTTGAGCGAATCGGAAGAGACCCCCATCTGCGCCAGCGCGCGACGGCAGAAGGGACAGTACAAGCCGGGAAACAGACCGAGCAGCAGCGGCGCCCTGCCGCGGTAGTCACTCAATGAGATCGTCTGATCGGCGTGGATGGCCGATACCTGGAAATCGGGGGCGCGCTGTCCCGGTTCGATCGGCTGAACTTGCTGTGTCATGACTGGCTACTTTCGACACGCACGAGCGGCAACGATTCGTCGCCGACCGTCGATCCTAGAGCGGCGCCTCCTGCACTTCAACACAAGAACGGCAGCAGGAGCAGCGCATCCGGATCGAGACCCGTTCGTTCGCAGAGCTGCCGCGCCTTCTCCATGAATTCCTCCGCTCCAACCGGGTCGCCCCGATCCAGCAGGATCGTCGCGAGACCGTCGTAACACGGGAGGATCAGCTGCGGTTCGCCGATCCGCTCAGCCAGCGCGAGCGCCTCGCGATATGTGTCCTGTGCCTGCTGGAGCTGGCCGCAGCACTGCTGGATCTGCCCCATCACGATCAGCGGAACGGCCAGGTGGTCCAGCTGTCCCAGTTCGCGATCGAGGGCTGCCGCCGCGTGTGCGGCCTGAAGCCCCTCTGTTTCGCAGCGATCCGTGAGAGCGCAATACGCCGCTGCCAGATTCGCGTAGAGATATGACTGCAGCGAGGGGTCGCCGATCTTCGACGCGATCTCGAGCCCGGCCCTGGAGACCTCGATCGCCCGTTTCGGTTCGACCGAGCTGTACAACACGCCGAGGTTGGCATACGCGCGGCACGCCACGTCGAGGAGCCCGAGCTCCTCGGCAGCCGACAGACTGCGTTCGATGCGCTCGCGCGCGGCATCGAGCTGACCCGAACGCGCCAACGCAACGCCGATCGTATTCGTGGCATGGGCGATCGCCGCGGTGGCCGCCTTCGTGATCGGCCCAGCGTCGGACGGCGTCGCCAGCGCCCGCTCCGCCGATTGCAGCGCGCGCTCGGCCCACTCGATTGCCTTCGGGTTGTCGCCGCTGCGAAAGGCGGCAAGACCCAGCTCCTGATAGAGCTGGGCCGTTTCGATGGGTGCGTCCGACGCCGACAACCAGTCGAGCGCATGGTGATACGACGCCATCGCCTCCTTCCGATCGCCAGCCTGCCAGTGAAGCGTGCCAATCTTTCGCGCGACCCGCGCGCGGTCGACAGCGGCATGAGTCGAGCGATACGCGGCGCCGACGTGTTCGTACTGCTCCATCGCTGCGGCGCGATCGCCCAGCACAGCCAGCACATCGCCGAGTGTCTCCTGTATCGCGCGCACGTCAGCGTCGTGGCCGCTCACCTCCTGCAGAATCTCGAGCGCCCGACGATAGTGCTGCACAGCGTCTTCAGCGGCGTAGACGAGGGCCGCGGCGTCGCCGGCGGCGATCAGCGCACGCGCGGTCCTGGCGTGATTGGCGAGGCGACCCGCACAATACAGATGATGAGCGATCGCAGAGGTGTACACGCGCGACTCCCGCTCGAGCCGCGTCATCGCATCGGCGACACGCAGATGAATCTGCTGCCGACGCAGGTGTGGGATCTCGCCGGCGAGGGTTTGACAGGTCAGGTGATGAACGAAGTGCCACGCGAGATCACGGCGTCCCGAGGGACCTCTGACAATCCGGGCGCGCTCGGCCTCATCGAGTGCCGCAATCAGCCGCTCTCCGTCGAGCTCCGTCACTTCTTCGAGCAGGTCCGGCTCGAAGTGCCGACCGATCACCGCCGCGGCCTTGAGGACGTGTCGTGTGTCTGAAGACACGCGCTGCAGCCTGCGCTGCAGGACCACGCGCACCGATTCAGGGAGGTCGCCTTCCGAGAGATCGAGATCGCGCGTCCACTGATTTCGCCCACCGAACAGTCGGCCCTCATCCTTCAGGTGACGGAAGAGCTCGACAACGAAGAACGGATTTCCACCGGTGTGTTCGGCAAACGTGCGCACGAGGCGCGCGGGTGGGTTGGCCTGCCCGAGACAGGCGAGCAAATCATGCACGTCTGCCTGTGCCAACGGCGACACGGCCATCGCACTGGCGCAGCCCTTGCTGACGAGGCCATCGAGTGCGTCTTTGAGCGCCTGTGGTGTGAACCTTCTGCGCGACTGACCACGGACCCTGCCCAGGAGAGCGTGGAATCGTCCAATGCTGGCCGGAGGACGCTGCTCCTCTCCGTCACGGAACGCGACGATGACGACAATCGGCAGGCTCGCGAGCTGTGATGCCAGATGGTGTGTCAGCAGCCATGTGGCCTCGTCGGCGAACTGCAGGTCGTCGATGAAGATCACGAGCGGCATGAACCGGCCGCTCCGGGCGAAGAAGTCGCGAACGTTGGTGAACAGAAAACGCTGTCGCAATTCTGGCGGCAGGGGCATCGGCCGAGCCATCTCGGGAAAGAGACGACGCAGTTCGGGCATCAGCGTCGACAGCTCCGCAGCGCTCGCGCCGACGGCGCGGCGGAACGCGTCTCCGGGCATGAGACGACAGGCGTCCTCGAGGACTTCGATGTACGCGATGAGCGCCGGCGTGCCTTCCTGCTCGTAGCATCGGCCGACCAATGTCTGACATCCGAGCGTACGGGCGGCCGTGAGCATGTCTTCGGCAAGTCGTGTCTTGCCGACGCCGGCGTCGCCGCGCAACACAATGAGACTGCCGCGACCCGACATGGCTTGACTGATCCGGTGCCGAAGTTGGGCACGCTCGGCGTCGCGTCCGATCAGCCTGGTGCCACCGACGCTCTGATCGACGAAGACCGGCGCGACCGGCGTCTGCGACGGTGGCGCCTCGGCCACGCACGCGCGGAGGGACATGCGTACATCGCTGAACGATTGAGGTCGGGCCGCCGGGTCCTTTGCCAGCAGTCGAGCGAGCAAGGCATCGACCGCCCGTGGAATCGCGGCCCGCTGATCGTGAAGCGTCTCGACAGTCTCACGAAGAATGGCCGCGAGCGTGGCCTCGATGCCGACCCGCAGGAAGGGATTGCTTCCCGAGACCATCTCGTAGAGCAGCACGCCGAACGAGAACAGATCGGAGCGCCGATCTGCCGGCTCGCCGCGAATCTGCTCGGGCGCCATGTAAGCTGGCGTGCCACCGACGACGGTATCCCTCGGGGGACGGGTGGCGGTCGCGACCTGTTCCCCTCGATCGCTGTGGGGCAACCTCACGGCGAGCCCGAAGTCCATCACCTTGATGTGGCCATCTTCGGTGAGCATCACGTTCGCCGGTTTCAGGTCGCGATGGATCACGCGCCGTTTGTGCGCGGCGTCGAGCGCCTCGGCGATCTCCTCTCCGACGTGCAGGGCGTCACCGATCGGGACCGGTCCGCGACGCAGCCGCCGTTCGAGCGACTCGCCTCGGATGTACTCCATCGCAATGCAGGGCCGCCCGTCGAACGCCGTGACCTCGTAGATCGAGCAGATGAACGGATGATCGAGGGCGGCGGCCGCGCGCGCCTCTCCCAGCAGATGCTCCGGGGCGTCTGACTCCGCGAGCGCCGTGACGAACTTGAGCGCGACCTTGCGGTCGAGAATGAGGTCGTCTGCGAGACATACTTCGCCCATGCCCCCGCGCCCGATTGTCTCGATGATCTGATAACGAGACTCGGTCATGACGTCGAACGACTGCGACGCCGCAGTCGCGACAATGTTATCGGACTCGCACCCTGCTTCGAAGTGTCTGCTCCGCACTCCGCGCCAATGTCGGTACGCAGTTCGCATACTCGACCGGCCTACGGCCGCGTGTGCGCTGTTAATCCAACAACGGCGTCATTGCGCAACGAGCAACCCGCGACCGGCCGTGGCCTGGCCGCCTATGGTAATCGGCGGTCATGCTCAGTGCAGGAGTATCCATGGGGCGACTCGTCCAGTTCGGCGCCGCAGTCGGCGCGCTCGCGTGTCTCATCTCCACGTCTGGTGTCGCGGCGCCGTATCCGATGACCCTGACCGCGCGTGCGAACTTCACCGGCGCCGAGACGACGATTTCGTCAACGTTGACGATCACCGTCGAGCGGCTCATGGATCCGGACGATCGGACATTCGTCCTCGACGGGCTCAAATATCGCGGCTACCAGGGGTTCATGGACGCGCTGCGTCCGAGGCCGGTGGTCGGTCAAGTCGGGAACAAGTCCGGGCGTGTCGATCTCCGCTATGCGTGGGAGACGAAGACCGACGATCGCCGGCGGCTGGTCCTGGTAGCCGACAAGCCGTTCTTCTTCATTGCGCGCGATACCTCGAAGCCCCGGGGCGGCTACGAGCTGACGGTGATCGACCTCCAGCTCGATGATCGCAACGCCGGCTCGGGCACGATGGCTCCGGCGGCACGCGTCAAACGGGCGCCGGATGGCGGACCGATTCTGGACGATTTCGCTACGGCACCGGTCCAGCTGACGGTCGAAGCAGCGAAGCAATGACTGCCGATCCGGCGAGGAGCGTCATGAGCCGTATCTCGATCGCTTGTGTGGTGCTGCTGTTCGGTATCGTGTCGGTCGTGGGGCAGGCGCCGAAGTACGGCGTTACGGTCACGGCCGATCGCAAAGCCGATTTCAACAAGATCAAAAGCTATTCGTGGGAAACCGGTTCCCCCTCGTTCGACAAGGACGTCAATCAGCAGATCGTCGACGCGATCGACCACGAGCTGATGTCGCTCGGCCTCGAGAAGCGTCCGTCCGGTCCGAGCGATGTAACGGTGTCATACGCCTCACTGCAACGGACCGACGTGGATGTGAAGGCGAAGCCCACGACCAATGAAGCGACACGTCCCCAATACCCTGTGGGCTCGCTGCTCGTGGTGATGCGCGAACCTGGGACGCGCAAGGAGCTGTTCCGCGGGCGCGTCGACAAGCCGATCGATCTGGATCGCGACAAACTGCATGCGGCGATCGATGCCGTGGTCGCAGAAATATTTGCGAAGTACCCCACCCGCACACAGAAATAAGCGCCGCATCTCCGCACCCAACCCGAACCCGTTGAGCGCCTCGATCAGGTAAACACCTGAGTCGATCGAAGGCTCTGTGTTCTCGATACAACCGCGCTCGTCGATTGAAGAGATGTGATCTGGATGGGCGAGTATACTTGCGGTTTGCGCTGACGACAGTTTGATCGCGAGGGGCGGCTCCCCCACCGCCAACACTCTCGCTGACTTATGAACACAATCCTTCTGGTCGACGACTCTCCGACAATCCGCAAGATGATTCAGGCGTCCCTGGCCGGGCTGGACGACGTCGCCTTCACGGAAGCGTCGACGGGGCTGGAAGCGATCGAATCGTTGGCAATCTCGTCGGTGCATCTGGTTGTGTTGGATCTCAACATGCCCGACATGCACGGGCTCGATGTGTTGAAGTTCGTCCGCTCGCACAACCACTACAAAGATCTCCCGGTCGTCGTACTCACGACGCGTGGCGACATCATCAGTCGCGACGCCGCTATGCGCGCCGGGGCCTCGGCGTACCTGACGAAGCCGTTCACTCCATCAGTCCTCGCATCGACCGTGAGCGAAGCGCTCTCGGGCGCACCACCTCATCAACCGATGTCTCGCTCGAGCCAGATCTGAGCTCACATGGACGAGCCGCGTGACTTCATCGCGTCCTTCATGGACGACTACTTCGCGGAGTCCGAGGAGCATCTCGCCACGGCGCGGCAGCATCTGTTGCTGCTCGAGGCTGCGATGCACGACGACGAGCTGCCGACGGCCATCGTCGACGAACTGTTTCGCAGCTTTCACTCGCTGAAGGGCATCTCGGCGATGGTTGAACTGCGCGAAGCCGAACAGCTGGCGCACGAGATGGAGAGTTGTCTGGCTCGGATTCGAGAGCGACGTTCGGTGCTGACCCCGCCGGTGTTCGAGACGCTTGTCTCAGCGACGAACGTGCTGGAACAGGTCATCGTCGGGCGTCGCGAAGGCTCGGCCATCCCGTCCATCGATCAGGCGCTGGCTCAATTCGCCACCGTCGGAGCTTCGTCATCGAGTCGGGACCAGCCGCCGGGGACGTCGACGGTGCAGACGCATGCCGCGCACTCACCCATCCGTGTGACGTTCACTCCCACGGCAGATCTGGTCGCGCGGGGCGTGAGGGTCGACACGATCCGCACCCGCCTGAGCGACACGGGCCACATCGAACGCGTCGCGCCACGGATCACGAAAGATGGTGGCATCACCTTCGAATTCCTCGTGACAGGCATCCCGGACGACACGCTGCGATCGTGGCGGGACGACGGCGTCACCTTCGAGGTCATCGAGCCGGCGGCTGTACCACGACCGGTGGAGATTCCCGCCACAACACCCGGACCAGCCAACTATGTCCGCGTGGACCTGGGGCGGCTCGACGATCTGATGCGTTTCGTCAGTGACCTCGTCGTCTCGCGCGCCCGCCTCGAAGACACGCTGCTGCGTGTCGAGTCGTACGTCCCCGCGGCGATCTGGCGAACGCTCGAAGAGCACACCGAGAGCATCGAACGTCAGCTCGGTGATCTGCGTGAAGGTGTGATGCGTGTCCGGCTGGTGCCGGTGTCGGAGATCTTCCGTCGCATGCCGTTCGTGGTTCGCGATCTGGCTCGCGACGCCGGCAAGCAGGTGCAGCTCGAACTGGTCGGCCAATCGACGGAGATCGACAAGTTTCTGATCGAACGGATGATGGACCCGGTACTGCACCTCGTTCGCAACGCTGTGAGCCATGGGATCGAGAGCCCGGAGGAGCGCATCACGGCTGGTAAACGTCCCGACGGAACGATTCGACTCGCGGCGTCGACCGTCGGCGAGTCGGTCGTCATCGAAGTGAGCGACGACGGACGCGGGATCGACGCCGACGCCATTTCCAGACGCGCCCGCGAGGCAGGACTCGATGTGCCTCACGGAGAACTGCATGCACAGGCACTTCTCGACGTGATCTCTCTTCCTGGCTTCTCCACCCGCGACGAGGCCGACCGCGCGAGCGGCCGCGGCATCGGGATGAGCGTGGTACGCGACAGCATTCAGGAGCTGGGTGGATCGCTCAGCGTCGTGACGACCGCCGGGGCGGGCACGACATTCAGAGCCGTGCTGCCGCTCACGCTTGCCATTACCGACGCGCTGATCGTGCACGTCGGATCGCGCACGTTCGCCGTCCCTCAGTCCGCGATTCAGGAAGTCGCCGACATCGACTCGAGCGCCGTGCGGGCGATCGAGCACAACGAGCTCGTGGTCCATCGCGGGATGCCGTTGCCGGTGGTTCGTCTCGCGCAGCTGTTCGGCATCGACAGCCTTGAACGCCAGCGACTGCACGTGATCATCGTCGGCAGCGGTCTCGGCGCGGTCGGGATCCTCGTCGACCGCATCTCGGGTCAGCGCGAAATCGTGGTGAAGGCGCTCCACGATCCGCTGGTCACCGTAACGGGCATCTCGGGTGCGAGTGAACTGGGCGACGGACAGCTGGTGCTGATTCTCGACGTCGCCGGACTGACGCGAACGCTGCGTCATCGTGGCACCGCGATCCGAGCGGCTGTGTGAGGGCAGACACATGAGCACGAACCAATCTGGTGACACCACGAAAGCACGGCCCTACATCCTGTTCTCGGTCGCGGGCACGACCTACGCCCTTCCGAGTGATCAGGTCCGGCACATGGAAATGGTCGGACAGATCACTGCGGTGCCCAATGCGGCGCCGTTCATCGAAGGCGTGGCGTTCTCCCGTGGCCAGGTGGTGCCGGTCATCAACCTTCGGGTCCGATTTGGATTCGAGCGCCAGGTGCCCGACCTCCGTTCCCGGCTGCTCATCGTCGAGGTCAACAGTCGACACATCGGTCTGCTCGCGGATTCGGCCCGCGAGTTCGTGCCGATCGCCGACGACCTGATCCATCCGCCCAGCGAAGCGATTGGCGGGTTGAGCGGAAGTTACGTGTCAGGGGTAGCCACCATAGACGAGCGAATCATTCTGATCCTCAATATGAGTCCCCTCGTCGACACGACCCCGAATATCGCGGCATAGACGCGTCACAGGTCCAGGAGAACCGCCATGGCAGCAGGCAACGGCAACGGACAGCAGTCGAACGTTCGGGATCGGCGAGTGCTCCTGAGTGAGGCTACGGAGATCACCGACGCCGCGAAGATGATCGCGCGGCTGGCCGACGAGGTCTCGCAGGGGGCCGACGCCCAAGTGCAGTCGCTCGACAGCGCAGTCAGTGGCGTCAACGAGCTCGCGTCGTCGCTGAAGGAGACCGCCGGACAGGCGGAGTCGGTCACAGCATCGACGGAACATCTCGCCTCTGGGATCAACGAAGTCGCCGCATCGATCGCCGAGGTCGCCTCCGGCACCGACGCCCTTGCGGCCACCATCCGGGACGTCGCGTCCTCTTCGCACGAAACCAGCGCGTCAATCCAGAGCGTCACCAAGACCGCGGAAGGCATGGCGACGACGGCGCAGCAGGTCACGAGCTCGATGCTCGAGATGGCGTCGTCGGTGAAATCGATCAACGCCGATACTGAGACGCTTGTCTCCTCGGTCAACGAGACTGCGGCTGGTCTCGAAGAGATGACGCGTTCGGTTCAGGGCGTGGCTGCCAACGCCGACGAACTCGCCGCCAGCGCCGAGCAGACGTCGTCATCGATCAGCGAAACGGCCGCGTCGATCGAAGAGGTCACGGCCATGACCGACAGACTCGCCTCTAACGTCGACGAGACCGCCTCCTCGACCGACGAACTCGCCAGGTCGGTGCAGAGCGTCGCGCAGAACGGGCAACGGATCAGCGACGCGGCGGCGTCTGCCGCCTCGACGGCCCTTCAGCTGGAGCGCGCCGGTCAGTCACTGGCGTCGCTCGCGAAGCAGGCCGACGAGATCACACGGCGATCGAGCCGCGACGCCGAGGAAGGCGGCGTCAGCGTGCAGCGGGCAATCCAGGGCTTCGGTCGGGTTCGCGACTCGGTTGCGCAGTCGGCCACGGTCATCAAGGACATGGGCAAGCGTGCCAACGACATCAGCAGCATCGTCGACACGATCAACCTGATCGCGGAACGAACGAACCTGCTGTCGCTCAATGCCTCGATCGAGGCGGCCCGCGCGGGAGATGCCGGCCGCGGGTTCGCGGTAGTCGCCGAGGAGATTCGTAATCTGGCGGATCGCTCGGCCAGGGCGACGGCTGACATCGCCGCCATCATCAAGGCGCTCCAGGAAGTCGCGCAGGAAGCGGTGTCGTCTTCGGCTGAAGGCCTGCGGGTGATCGACGAGAGCAACAACCAGGCTGAAGAGGGTGCGAAGGGCCTGCGAAAAATTCTCGACGGCGTCAACGAAGCCACACGAGTCGTCGCGCAGATCAGCCGCGCGGCCGACGACCATCGCGACGCCGGAAAGAGCGTCGTGGCGGCCATTACCTCGACATCCGAACAGGCCCGACTGATTGCCGCGTCCACCGGAGAACAGGTCAAGTCGGTGAATGGTCTGGTCCAGGCCAACGGCCAGGTGCGCAAGACCACCCAGGAAGTCAAGAAGGCGATGTCGGAACAGTCGCGTGCGGCTCGCAACATCATCAAGGCGGCACAGGACACGAAGGATCAGGCCGGTCTGATCCGGAAAGCGACCGCCGAGCAGGTCAAGACCGCGGCGCAGCTGACGCGAGCAGCCGACTCGATGCGGCGCGGTGCAACGACCACGGCCAACGCGTTGTCGCAGCAGGCAGCCGCGGGTGATCAGATTTCACGAGCCGCTCAGGAACTGCATCGCAACATCGCCGGTGTGACCAAAGCGATGGGTGAGCAGGCCAACGCCATGAGTCAGATCGCTGGTGGATCGGAAAGCATGCGTCTGCAGGCCGATCAGACTGCGCGCGGGATGAAGGAGCAGGCGCGCACGATGAAAGACATGACCTCCGCCTCTCAGAACACGGCGAACCAGATCAAGATGATCACGGCGGCCAACAAGGAGCATTCGACCGTCTCCGCTTCCCTGCTCACGCTGCTCGCCGATATCCGTCAGATCACCGAGCAGAACGCCACCGGTGTCCGGAAGACGCGTGGCGGTACCGACGATCTGGTGCGCCGAGCCGGCACGCTTGCCTCACTGGTCGAACGTCCGACTCGAGCGCGGTCTGCGCGTCCACGCCGTACGAATGGTGCGTAGCCGGACCTGACCTGTGGCACGACGAACCCTGGGCCTGTTCACGGCCGACACGAATCTGGTCATCCGTACCTGGGATGCGTTTCTGGTCGAGGTGACCGGCATCCGACCGGAGGACGCACTTGGAAGGCCGGTGAGCCTCGTCTTGCCCGAACTGGAGGCCAGCGGTCTCCTTCCGGTCCTGCTGCGCGTCGTGCACGACGGCACGGTCGAAGTGCTCGCACCGGCGCTGCATCGATATCTCATCGCCTGTCGCCCGAGCGATCCCACGGCCACCTCCGAGCACATGCAGCAACGGGTGAC
The DNA here is from genome assembly GCA_035263125.1 of Vicinamibacterales bacterium. Classification (GTDB taxonomy): domain Bacteria; phylum Acidobacteriota; class Vicinamibacteria; order Vicinamibacterales; family UBA2999; genus Gp6-AA40. The sequence goes on along the minus strand of DATFRP010000136.1, from coordinate 15,654 downwards.
GATCGGGCCGATTCGCGAGGACGGGCGAATCACCGGCGTCGCCGTGACCATCGAGGATGTCACGTCGCGCGTCGAGAACGAAAAGGAGCTCGCGCATCTCACCCGCGCGCTCGATCAGGACGAATGGCGGGCACGCCAGGCCGCCGTCCGAGAGCTGGTCGGCCACGGTCCGGATATTGTCGACGCCGTCATTCGGACGCTGCGCGAACAGCATCACAACTTCAACGTCCTCAGCAGTCTCCTGGATCTGCTGACGACCGCTGACATCGATGTGGTCGAACCGCTCATCGCGTGTCTGACTGATCCCGACGTTCATTTGCGCATCCAGGCGGCGTTGATCCTGGGCGAACGACGCGACCCTCGAGCGGTGCCGTCCTTGATCACGGCTCTGGACGATCCGGATCTGAATGTCCGGTTTCACGCGATCGAAGCGCTTGCGACGCTGCGCGCATCGGACGCGGTGGAGAAGCTGCTGGCGATTGCCAACGAGCGCGATTTCTTTCTCGCGTTTCCGGCCATCGACGCCCTTCGTCGAGTAGGGGAATCGAGCGTCGCCCCGCGGCTCGTGCCGCTGCTCAAGGACGACATGCTGCGCGCCGCCGTTACGGAGGCGCTCGGCGGGCTGGGAGACGAGCTGGTGGTGCGGCCGCTCGTTGCGCTGTTGAACGAGCCGAATGGACCGACCGAGGTCGTCGCCGACGCGCTGGCTGGTGTATGGGAGCGCTATGAGGAACGCTACGGCGCCGGCGAACACATCGCGAGCATCGTGCAGCGCACCGTTGCCGCCACGGGTGTCCAGAACCTTCTGGATGCCGTGCAACGCGTAGGCCCCGATCGTCTGCGCGGGCTCGCGCGCGTGTTGGGCTGGTTGAGCGGCGCCGCGGTGCAGCGGGCGTTGACCCGTCTGCTCGGTCAACCCACAGTGCGCGCTCAGGTCGTCGAGGCGCTGATTCGATATGGACCCGGCGTGATCGACCTGCTCATCGAACAGTTGTCGTCCGAGGACCTCGACACACGACAGGCCGCGGCCGTCGCGCTGGGACGGATTGGTCATCGCAAGGCGACAGGCGCTCTGGTCGACGCGTTGCGCGATCCGGAAATGGCGCTTCCGGTCGCCGGAGCGCTCGCGAGGATTGGCGACCGCGACGCATTCACTGCGCTGCTCGAGCTGCTCGGCCACCGCGAGATCGCCGTCCGGCAGAGCGCGATCGCTGCCCTCAATTCGATCGGACATCCCGAGATGCCGTCGCGCATCGGACTCCTGCTCGACGACGACGATGCGTTGGTTCGCGAATCGGCCGTCAGAATCGCGGGGTACTTCGGCTATGCCGAATCTGCCGCTCGCGTTCTTGCGTGCTGTCAGGATCCGGTCGAAACGGTTCGACGGGCGGCGATCGAACAGCTGCCATTCTTCGAACACGATGGAGTGATTCCTGCGTTGATTCACGCCATCGAGCGCGAGACACCGGCGGTGCGCGCCGCGGCCGCGGCCGCACTTGCCCGCATCGACCAACAGAATGCGCTGCCAGTGTTGCGACGAGCGCTCGACGATCCGGATCCATGGGTCCGCTACTTCGCGCTGCGGTCGATTGGCACGTTCGGAAGTCGCAGCGCCGCCTCCGCAGTGCGGGCGGTGGTCCGCGAGGATCCGGCTGAACATGTCCGTCTGGCCGCCATCGATGTGCTGGGACGTATCGATGCCGAGGACGCGGTCGCGGTGCTCACGCCGCTCGCGGTCTGCGATCGCCCCGATGCGGCGCGAGCGGCGATACGGGCGCTCGGCTACAGCACCGACGACACGGCGACGTCCGCGCTCGAGGGGCTGCTGCGCCACCCCGATATCTGGCGGCGGGCAGAAGCGTTGACGGCGCTCGGCGTCCGAGGCGGTTCGTCAGCGGTGTCACTGCTTCAGTGGGCCGCCGCCGCTGATGCCGACCTGGAGTGCGTCGACGCGGCCACGGAGGCACTCGCTCTCATCGCGTCACGAGACACGCCTGATGCGTCGCCGGCGACAGCCGCACTCGTTTCGCTGACCGCAGAATCCGGCAGACGCGAGACGTTTGTCGCGGCGCTGGCGAAGCTGCCCGTGAGACGCGCCGCCGACATCGGCAAAGGTCTTCGCCACGGGTCGCCCGACGTGCGGCGGGCGGTGATCGAAACATTGAGCCGGATGAAGAATCCCGATGCCACGCGGCTCGTCGAGAGCGCGCTCGACGACTCGGCATCGGCCGTCCGCGCCACTGCAGCGGCTGAACTGCGGCGGCTCGGCAGCCGGACCGCGATCCGAAAACTGCTGCTGCTGGCCAAATCAGATCCCGACGCCGACGTGCGTCGCGCTGCCAAGCTGGCCGTCGCGCAGCAGCGACCGGAGGTGATAGGCACCTCGGATTCGTTCGTCCGATAGCCGAGTCATGCAATACCGAGCCGAGTCCCTGGGGTTGGTGGGGCAGGTCACCACGATTCTCCGGGAATTGATTCATGAACGCCTGGGGCTGTTCTACGACGCGAGCCAGTTCGATCAGGTCGCGGACCGTCTGGCGCCGCTCGTCCTGGCGCGCGGACTGGGTTCGTTCATGGACTATTACTACCTGCTGAAGTATTCGAACGAACCGGACGAGTGGGACCGCGTGATGGATGCATTGGCTGTCCAGGAGACCTATTTCTGGCGTGAAATCGATCAGATCAAGGCGGTCGTCGATCACGTCGTTCCGAGTCTGGCTCGTCGACACGCAGATCGCCCGCTGACGATCTGGAGCGTGCCGTGCGCGACTGGAGAGGAGCCGTTGACTGTGGCCATGGTGCTCGACGAGAGCGGCTGGTTCGACCGCATGCCGATCGAGATCATCGGCAGCGATGCCAGCCGCATGGCGATCGCCAAGGCCACGCGAGGCCAGTACGGCAGCCGGTCTTTTCGCAATCTGCCGCCGGGGCTGCGGGAGAAGTACTTCACTCAGTACGAGCGTCAGTGGACGGTCGAGCCAGAGCTGCATCGTCGGGTCACGTATGACGTGGTCAATCTCGTCGCGGCTGATGACGTCGCCAGGCACGCCTCGGCGCCGGTCGTGTTCTGTCGCAACGTCTTCATTTATTTTTCCGAGCAGAGCATCCGCCGAGCCGTAGAGGCGTTTGCGCGGTCGATGCCGGACGTGTCGTACTTGTGCCTCGGCGTATCGGAATCGCTGCTCCGCCTGAACACCGACTTCGAACTGCAGGATATTGGCGGTACCTTCATGTACGCGAAGAAACGGATCGAGAGGCCGTCGGTCACCGCGCCGGCACTCGAGAGTGAAAGGCTCTGATGGATCGCGTCCTTCGTGTAGTCGTCGTCGACGACTCGGCTTACGTCCGCAAAGTGGTCACAGAAATGTTGTCGCGAAGTCCCGTGGTGCAAGTCGTCGGGACGGCCCGCGATGGCCACGAAGCGCTCGATCTGGTCGATCGGCTCAAGCCGGATGTCGTGACCTGCGACCTGATCATGCCGGGTACCGACGGCGTCGAGTTCATTCGGCGGCAGATGGCGATCAAGCCGGTCCCGATCGTCGTCGTCAGCATCGCGCCCGATTCGAGCGACCGCGTCCTCAGCGCGCTCGACGCCGGTGCGGTGGATTTCATCCAGAAGCCCACTGCCCTGGCGACGGAGAAGGTCTTCGAGATCGCAGAAGACCTCGTGACCAAAATCAAGGCCGCGGCCGCGGCGCCAGTGCTCCGCCTCCGCCAGCCGGTCGTCGTCGGAGTTGCACCGGTCGTGACATCGTTCACCCAGCGGTACGACGTCCTCGTCATCGGCGTCTCGACCGGCGGCCCTCAGGGCTTGAAGTCGGTGATCCCCCGGTTCGGCGTCGATTTCCCGGTGCCCATCGCGATCGTGCTGCACATGCCGGTTGGCTACACCGAGGCGTATGCGCAGCGTCTCAACGACATGTCGGCACTCAGCGTGGTCGAGGCCCGCGACGGTCAAGAGGTGCGCCCCGGTGTCGTGTTCCTCGCACCAGCCGGCCGGCACCTCTCGTTCGTGCGAACGCCGAGCGGTGCAGTGTGCACGCGACTGGATGTCAGTCCGCTCGATGCGCCCCATCGTCCCTCTGTCGACGTCCTGTTTCAATCGGCGGCGGAGGTGTACGGCGATCGCGTGCTCGCGCTGGTCATGACCGGGATGGGTGATGACGGGCGTCAGGGCGCCGCCTGGATCAAGGCCCGCGGCGGAACGGTGCTCACGGAAGACGAGCACACGTGCGTGGTGTACGGGATGCCCCGCTCGGTGGTCGAAGCCGGTTTGAGCGATGCGAGCGTCCCGCTCGATCGGCTGACGGAAGCCGTCATGGAACGCGTATGAATTCACGAATACTCGTCGTCGACGATTCGGCGTTGTCGCGTCGGAGGCTGCGCCAGATTCTGGAACCGGCCGGCTACGAGGTCGCCGAAGCAGACGACGGCCTCAGTGCGCTGGAGCGATACTTCATCGACAAGCCTGATGTCGTCCTGCTCGATCTCGTGATGAAAGGGATGTACGGGCTCGAGGTGCTGGCGAAGCTTCGCGAGCTCGACGCCAACGCGAAAGTCGTCGTCGTGTCGGCGGACATTCAGACGTCCTCACAGAACCTGGCCGAAGCCGCAGGTGCGAGGGGCTTCATCAGCAAGCCGTTCGAGAAAGCAGACATCTTGAAGGCACTCGAAAATGTCCTGACTGGAGCCAGGGAATGAATTTGACCGCCCTACAGCAGGACGCGCTCGTCGAAGTCATCAACATCGGCTTTGGCCGTGCCGCGGCTTCGCTGTCCAAATTGACCGGGCAACGTGTGCACCTGGAAGTCCCGCAGATTACGATGTGCCCGCTCGACGAGCTCAGCGAGCACCTGCGACCGATGGTCCAGAACGAGGTCGCCAGCATCCACCAGATCTTCTCCGGTTCGGTGGCAGGCGATGCGCTGCTGGTACTCGACGAACACAGCGCGGCCATCCTCAAGGAACTCCTGACCAACGAGCCCGCGATGCCGCTGCAGATGGACGCGTCGGCACGTGAGGTGCTCACCGAAGTCGGCAACATCCTGCTGAACGCGTGCCTCGGCTCGTTCGGCAATCTGTTGCACGTGCAGGTGTCGTTCTCGGTGCCGCATCTGACGCTCGAAACGCTCGAGGGCGTCGTCAGCTCGGTCACCGTCAACCGGGAGGGCCTCCGCTACGCCCTGATCGTGCACGCGGCGTTCAGGCTGAAGAACAGCAGCCTCACCGGGTATCTCATCATCGTGCTCAGCGTGGCCTCGATCGAACGGCTCATTCGGGCGATCGAGCAGTGGGAGGGGGGCGAGCGATGACGCTGTCGTCGAATCCCCCGGTCGACGCGGGCCGTCTGCAGACCGCTCTGGTGCGCTGGTTCTCGGAGCTCACGCATCAGGGAATGTTTGCAACCGATTGCTCGATGCGGATCATGGTCTGGAATCGCTGGATGGAGGTGCACTCGGGGCGAACGGCATCCGACGTCGTCGGCCGGCCGCTCTACGATGTCTGTACTGACCTCAAAATCCGCGGCCTCGACCAGCACTACGAGGATGCCCTGACCGGGCGAATCAGCATCATCTCGTTCGGACTCCACAAATACCTGCTGCCCTTCGTTCCAACCAACGCCGAGCTCGGACTCACCGCGATGCCGCAAAGCGGCCGCATCGGTCCCCTGATGGACGGCGAGGCGATCATCGGCACGGTCACCACGATCGAGGACATCTCGGACCGGCTCGCGAATGAAGCCGAGCTGCGCAAGCAGATCGATGTGCAGCGGATGGCGCGCGTGACTGCGGAGAAGGCCATGCGCGCCAAGGATGAATTCCTGTCCACGGTCTCGCATGAGATGCGCAACCCGCTCAACGCCGTCCTCGGGTGGGCGCGAATCCTCATCGAACGCAGCGATGTCGACCCCGCGGTCCTGTCACGCGCGGTCCGTGCGATCGAGCGCAACGCCAGCGCGCTCGCCAGAATCATCGACGATCTGCTCGACGTGGCCCGCATCTCTACAGGCAAGCTTCGGCTCGAGATGCATCCGGTCGACCTCTCCGCCATTGCACTCGCTGCGGTCGACGTCATCGGACCGTCGATCAAGGCGAAGCAGCTCGAGCTTCGAACCCGCCTGGATCCGAAAACTCCTCCGGTGCTCGGCGATCAGCAGCGCCTCCAGCAGGTGATCTGGAACCTGCTGTCCAACGCCGTCAAGTTCACCGACCCCGGTGGCGTGATCGATCTCACCGTCACGCGATCGGGCGCGGACGCCCGGATCGTGGTACGCGACACCGGTCACGGCATCAGCCAGGAATTCCTGCCGTACGTGTTCGAACGGTTTCGACAGAGCGATGCGTCGAGTTCGCGACGCCACGGCGGTCTGGGCCTCGGGCTCGCACTGGTGAAAGAGGTCGTCGAGCTGCATGGCGGCCGCGTCACGGCCAAGAGCGACGGAGAAGGATCCGGGGCGACCTTCACCATCGATTTGCCGACGGTCATGTCTGCTGATGTGCGTCACCCCCAAGCCGAAGTCGACCAACCGGGATCGGATCTGGCGCATTCCCTCGCCGGCGTTCGTGTGCTCGTCATCGATGACGAGTCGGATTCGCGTGAGCTGCTCACCGAGTTCCTGTCGAAGTGCGGCGCCGTCGTGTCGACGGTGACATCGTCGGATGAAGCCCTGTCTCATATCCGCATGTCGCCCCTCCCCCGCCGACCGCATGTGATCCTGTCTGATCTCGGCATGCCCACGAAGGACGGATACGAGTTCATGCGCGAGCTGCGGGCGCTGCGAACCGATGACGGTGGCGCCATTCCCGCGGTGGCGGTGTCGGGCTACGCCAATCCCGACGATCGGCAGCGCGCACTGGCCGCCGGTTATCAGACGCATGTCGCCAAGCCGATCGACCTTGCTGAATTGTCTGCAGCATTGGCGCGCGCGGCGGACCGGGGCTGAATGAGGTCGGTGCGAGCCTGAATTCAGTCGGTGCAGTGCGGTCCAGCTGAAGCCGAACAATACGACTCAAGATCGCACCGACTATCGTCAGAGCGATCGCACCGACACGCGCTAGCGGGATCGCACCGACCAGCAATGCGGGATCGCACCGACGGCACCCAGGGCTGCGTCAGCGGGCTCGCACCGACGAGCCGGTCAGAATAGACGGGCTCGTCCACTTTGCCGCTTTTCCATCTCCCGCCCGACACCGATGCGCAAACTACCGATTTCGGCGTGAGGAGTAACCCGATTGCGAGAGTGAGGTTGATTAGGGTCTCATGTCTCGTCCGTGGATCTGTCAGAGCGTCGTTGCGGACTATGAAAAAGTCAGCGGGTCAAATCATGTTCCTAGGCAGATTCCCGACGACGCAGGCTGAAACGCGGGCTCCATTTCACATCGTCTGGCGCGTGTACCCCCTTCCCGATCTGACGCAGATGTCGAGCATTCTCTCGGGCATTGCCGCGCTCGAGAGACGCAACCTCGTGTCGTTGTCGATCGAGTTCATGGACGAGATCGTGGGCACGCCATACGCGCTCATGGAGCTCGTGGTCACCGAACGCGAAACCGGCCGCGTCCGGCACATCGCGCTCGATCTCTACGACCGAGCGGATCGGATCATCCCGACCGCGCTGCAGTTCGCCGACATCTACTTCAAGCGTCAGTTCGGACCAGAGACACACGCCGCCGCGCGCGGTGCCTGCGCGAAGGTCGTGCCGGCGGGGCCCCCGCTGGGCGGATATACATCGCGCGCGCTCCGACACGTCTGCATCGCGATTCTCGCGTCGCTGCGCTCGCCTCGCGCGCGCCGGACACAAGGCGGGTTGCCAGCGCTGCTGCGACAGTCGTATTTCGATGCGAGGCTGTGGGCCACGCTGCCGCGGCCGGATGCGGCGACGCTGCGGAACACGGACCTGAAAGCACGGCACATCGTCTTTCAACCGCGGCTGTGGGAGACCACACCCGGCTCGCGCGATCAGTTCGATGTCGCCAACGAAGACCGAATCGCGCTCGTTCAAGCGCTACGCCGGGCGTTCCCGGAAGAGCGCACCACAGTCGGGCTGCTCCGCTCCGGAACGGCCGCGGAGATCGCGCCCGACCTGCGCCTTCCCGAGCACGTGAGAGCCGGAAGGTACCTTCAGCAGCTCCGCGCCTCGCTCGTGGCGGTGAACTGCGTCGGTCTCAGTGGCAGTGTGGGATGGAAGCTGGCCGAATACCTTGCGGCGGGGACCGCCATCGTCAGTCAGCCAATCGAGAAGCAATTCCTGTCACCGCTGGTCGAGGGTGTTCACTATCTCGCGTATCGCAGCCCCGAGGAGTGCGTCGAACAGTGCCGGCGTCTGATGACGGATACGGCCTTGAGCAAACGCATGTCGGACGTCAACAGGCAGTACTTCCTCGACTGGGTCAGTCCGCCTGTCCACGTGATGCACCTGTTGAAGCGCGCGTTCGCGTAAACCGTACGTGGGACCGCGGCGTCACGGCCCCACGATGCCACCATGAGCTCGCGCTCAGCGGCCGTTGAGCCCCACGCGTTCGCGTAGTTCGTGTTCCGCTCTCAGCCAGTGCTCGAGGTCCCGGCCATGTCTGGCGCCGTCGCCCAGGAAGAGCTCATACGCTCGCGTGGCAATGTCGTCGTGGGTCAGTGTGGGGTGCGGCGTCGTGACCGGTTCTGTTCGTGGCTTTCGTGCGCGGGTGGTGCGTGTGACCGTGGTCGTCGTCGGTTTCGTACTCGTTGCCATTCACACCTCTCTCTTGCATGATTCCCCGCACGTGCGGAGCGTGTCGCCTCCTTGCACGAGCGTTGGAAGCATGATACGCCAACGATCACATTTGTCCAGTCACGACGCAGCAACACGAACGTCGCGATCACGTGGGGCCACCTACACAGTTGTCCGATTCGAGATCGTCAGCGGGGTCGGACCACCTTCAGCACGAACAGCGTGCCGCTCAGAACGAGGGTGACGCCGTTGGCGAGGACTACGGGCAGCGATCCGAGGGCGATGCCGTAGAGCAGCCACAACGCGATGCCGCTCGTAAACGCCACCAGCATCGCCGTCGAGAAGTCGCCGGTCGATCGCGAGCGCCACGACTTCACCACCTGGGGAAGGAACGCAAACGTGGTCAGCGCGGCAGCGGCGTAGCCGATGCCGTCGATGGTGCTTGCAGACATGTGGAAAAACGCGCCTCGATTTGTAGATGGGGTCGGGAGTCATTTTCGGAAGCATCCAGGAAAATGACTCCCGACCCCATTTCTCAGGTCGGGTTCTCGGCGGCGGCGTGGTGCCTGATGTCCTCGCCTGCGACGACGAAGAAGACGTCCTCCGCCACGTTGGTAGCGTGGTCTCCAATCCGCTCGAGATGTCGGCTCATGAGCATCAGCTCGAGTGCGGAGTTCACCGTGGACGGGTTCTTCGTCATGAGATCGACGAGACGGCGGAACACCTGTCCTCGGAGCGAATCGAGCGCGTCATCCCGCTCGAGAACAGCCTGCGCGACGCCGAGGTTGCCCGAGACGAAGGCCTGGAGCGCGTTCTCCAGCATGGTCTCGGCGATCTCGCTCATGCGTCGCAGCAATTCCTCTTCGGGCAGGCGGCCGCTCGCCAGATATCGACGCGCCGATTCGGCCAGGTTCACGGCAAGATCACCGACGCGTTCGAGGTCGGAGTTGATTTTCATTGCCGCAACGATGACGCGGAGGTCGACGGCCACAGGCTGGTGCAGCGCGAGCAACTTGAAGGCGCGATCGTCGATGGCCATCTGCATGGCGTTCACCTCGACATCGCCAATCGCGACCTCGTCGAGCAGATCGAGATCCTGCTCGGCCAGTCCGCGCATCGCGCGGGCCACGCGCTGGGAGACCAGCCGCCCTTCGGCCGACAGCTCCTGCTTGAGCAGCGCAACGTCCTCGAAAAAGTGCGCCTTGGCGTGAGGTGAAGCGGGCATCGTCATACGACTAACCAAATCGGCCGGTCACGTAGTCTTCGGTGATCTTTTCGCGCGGGTTGGTGAAGATCTTGTCGGTGCGGTCGAACTCCACCAGTCGCCCCAGCCAGAACAGCGCGGTCATGTCGGACACCCGCGCCGCCTGTTGCATGTTGTGCGTCACGATGACGATGGTGTAGGTCGAGCGCAGCTGATAGATCAGCTCCTCGATGCGCTGGGTGGCGATCGGGTCGAGCGCCGACGCCGGTTCGTCCATCAGCAGGATCTTCGGCTTGATCGCCAGCGCGCGGGCGATGCACAGCCGCTGCTGCTGTCCGCCCGAGAGGGCGAGCGCCGAGTCGTGAAGGCGATCCTTCACTTCGTCCCACAGCGCCGCATTGCGAAGGCTCTCTTCGACGATCGCGTCGAGCTGGCCGCGGTCGGCGGCGAGTCGGTTGAGACGGACTCCGTAGGCCACGTTCTCGAAGATCGATTTGGGGAAGGGGTTCGACTTCTGAAACACCATGCCCACTTCGCGCCGCAGATCGACGGGATCGACCGACGGCCCGTAGATGTCCTTGCCGTCGACCACGACCTTCCCGGTCACACGGGCGCCCGGAATGATGTCGTTCATGCGGTTCAAGGTCCGGAGAAACGTGCTCTTGCCGCAGCCCGAGGGCCCGATGAACGCGGTCACGAGCTTGGCGTGGAGCTTCGCGGTGATGTCGAAGAGCGCCCGCTTCTCGCCGTAGAAGAAGGACATGCCCTCGACGTCGATCGCGACGGGATGGCTGTCGATAGGTGGCCCCTTGCGTTCGGGAGGCTTCACCGAGAGCCCGTGGGTGATGGATGGTGTCGTCACAACAGTCGTCATGATGAAAACGTGCGCCTTCTGCCTACTGCCCCGTCTGCAGCCGCTCGAGACGCCGTGTGGCGAATCGGGCGAGGATCGAACACAAGAGCACGAGCCCCACGAGCACGAGTGCCCCTGCCCAGGCCTGACGATGCCAGTCCTCGTACGGCGAGATTGCGTAGTTGAAGACCTGAACAGTCAGGGACGAGATCGGTTGGCTCAACGAGGTTGAAAAGTACCGATTGTTGAACGCGGTGAACAGCAGCGGTGCGGTCTCACCCGCGATGCGGGCGAGCGCCAGGACGATGCCGGTGATGATGCCGGGCGCCGCCGCCGGCAGGACGACCGTGAGCGTCGCGCGGCCGCGGGTCGCCCCCAGCGCGAGTGCGCCCTCGCGCAACGACATCGGCACCAGCTTGACGAGTTCCTCGGTCGTGCGAATGATGATGGGAATCATCATCACGCCGAGCGCGAGGCTGCCGGCAAACGCGCTGAACTGCTTGACCGGCAGCACGGCGATGCCATAGATGAACACGCCGATCACGATCGAGGGCACGCCGTTGAGCGTGTCGGCCGCGAACTGCACCATCGTGGCCAGCCGGGTACCGGCGAACTCGGCGGCGTACACACCGCTGATGACGCCGACCGGCACGGCAAACAGCGCGCCGACGCTGATCAAGATCAGCGTGCCGACGATCGAGTTGGCCATGCCGCCGCCTGGTTCTCCGACCGGCGCCGGCATGTGCGTGAAGAACGCCAGGTTCAGCGAAAAGATTCCCCGGGTGACCACGAAGAACAGGATCATCGCCAGCGGCACCAGGGCAAGCACCACTGCCAGACCACAGAGCCAGACAACGATCGTCGAGCGGATTCGGCGAAGGGCGTTCCAGTTCATGCCGCCTCCCCGACCGGAGCAGCGACCGACACCCGCTTCCGGCTCGTCGCCGGCCGATTCATGCGCCAGATGAGCAGACGCGACCCGGCATTCACGAGCAGCGTGATGATGAACAGCAGCAGTCCGATCTCGATGAGCGAGTGCAGATACAGATCATCGGCCGCTTCAGAGAATTCGTTGGCGAGAACAGCCGCCATCGTGTATTGCGGCGCCAGCAACGAGAGCGAAATCTTCGGAGTGTTTCCAATCACCATCGTGACCGCCATCGTCTCGCCGAGTGCGCGGCCGAATCCGAGCATGACCGCGCCCATGATGCCCGTGCGCGCGTAATACAGCGCGGCCCGAATCGCCTCCCATTTCGTTGCGCCAAGCGCATACGCCGCCTCCCGCTGCGACATCGGCACGGCCTTCAGCACCTCACGGGCGACCGACGAGGTGAACGGGATCACCATGACGGCGAGAATCAACACCGCCGACATCATGCCGACACCAACGGGAGGGCCATAGAAGAACGGCAGCGCCCTCAACGGCTCGGGCAGCGCGACCTGGATGGTACGCACGATCGGAACGAGCACGAAGATGCCCCACAGCCCATACACGATGGAGGGAATCGCCGCCAGCAGTTCAGTCAGGAAGGTGAGCGGCTGGCGGGCCCAGGCTGGACACAACTCGGACAGGAAGATCGCGATCCCCAGGGCGATCGGTCCCGCGAGCAACAAGGCCAGGACCGACGAATACAAGGTGCCCCAGATGAAGGGCCGCGCTCCGAATTCGCCGGACACCGGGTCCCAGATGTCGTTGATCCAGAAACTCAGTCCGAACTTCCCCAGCGACAGCGTCGACTGCCGGGTCAGCTCGAAGCCGATCGCGGCCACGATCACGACGACAAGAAACGCAACTATGCCCGTGCCGAGCCTGAACCCGAGTTCCCGCCCTTTGAACATGCGACTCCCTTACGACACCTTGATCGTGCCGAGCGCCGCCATCTCGAGCTTGACGACTTCGGCGGGCAGAGGAGCGTAGCCAAGATCCGGCGCAAACTTCTGTCCATCGGTCAGCGCCCATTTCACGAAGTCGACCATCGCCTTGCTCTGCGCCTTGTCCTTCGGGTTCTCGTAAAGGAGCAGCCAGGTGAACGACGAGATCGGATACACGCCTTTGCCGGGTGCGTTCGTGATCGACACCCGGAAGTCCTTCGGCATGTTCTTCACCGCCGCACCCGCGGCCGCTGTGACCGCTTGAACGCTGGCTCGGACGAACTCCCCTTCTGAGTTCTGCACGGTGCCGTACGAGATCTTGTTCTGCAGCGCGTAAATCAACTCGACGTAACCGATCGAACCGGGAGTCTGCTGCACGAGCCCGGAGACGCCCTCGTTGCCTTTGCCGCCGAGACCGACAGGCCAGTTCACCGACGTCGCAACGCCGGCTTTCTTCATCCACTCGGGCGAGAGCTTCGACAGGAAGTCCACGAAGATGTAGGTCGTGCCCGACGCTTCCGCGCGATGGACGACGGTGATGTCAGTCGACGGAAGCGTCACGCCCTGATTGAGTTTCGCGATCGCCGGATCGTTCCACTTCGTGATCTTGCCGAGATAGATGTCGGCGAGGACCGGTCCGTTGAACTTCAGCTCGGCCTTCGTGCCGGGCAGGTTGTAGACCGGCACCACGGCACCAAGCACCGTCGGAAGATGCAGGACCTTCCCGGGCGCCGCCTGCAACTGCTCCGGCGTCATCGGGCCGTCAGTGGCGCCGAAGAAGACGGTCTGGTTCGTCAGCTGGCGGATGCCGCCGCCCGATCCGATCGGCTGATAGTTGATCTGGACCTGTGGCTTCATCTTGTTGTACTCGGAGAACCACTTCGAGTAGATCGGGTTTGGGAACGTTGCGCCGGCGCCATTGATCTGCATCGTCTGTGCGCCGAGGACGCTGACCAGCAGGGCGAACCCGGCGAGCGTGGCAAACACTCTCTGACAGGCTTTCATTCTGACCTCCGCCTCAAAAATTGAGGAGACCGTGCACCGACAACGCCTTGGTTTCCGGCGTCGTGATGTTGTCGAAACTCTGGGCGTCGTAATCGAGCAGGATTGCGGCGCTGACATTGCCTTGATGCGGGAACCAGTAGGCGACACCGACGATGTACCGGTTCTGGTGTTGATCTTCGAGCAGCGTCACACCAGGGTTCGGCGAGGTCGTTAACGGGGCCAGAAGGCTCGCGGTGTTTGGCGTGAAGTGGTCGTAGCGCAAGAGCGCTTCCCACGAGGACTGGTCCTCGAACTGATACCGTGGGGTTGCCCAGAACGAGTACCCGTTGCTCTCGATGCTCGCAACCGTCGGCAGCAGCTGATCCTTCGCGCTGAGATAGTCGAAGCCCATGTTCACGTACTTGTGTTCGTAGGTGAGGTTGCCCATCAGGCGCTTGCGTTCGGCGTCGCTGACGTAGTTGTCGCCGTACCACACCAGGTGGGCACGCAGGCCTCGCAGCACCGGCGTCATCGTGGCAAACGGCCTCACGGTGCCGCGGAACTCGAGGCCCTTCTGGTCGTTGGTTTCCACCCGCTGGTAGTTCTCACCGTTGTAGACGCCGAAGTGCAGGTCGCCGTAGTTCGAAGGGAAGTTGTAGTGAAAGGACACGCCCGCGTCCGATGACGTCATCGTCGTCGGCAGCGGAATGCGCTCGGCGAATACCGTTCCCTGGAATCGATAGCGGTAAATGTTTTCCTGGTAGTCGACCCACGGCGTCTGCTGGATGCCGAGGCGGATCCACGAGCCTCGCTGGATCCAGTCATCGAGATTGAACTGGCCGTAGGCGTATTTGATCCGGAACACCAGGCTGTCGCTCGTTACCGAGGCGCCTGTCACCGTGCCGCTCTGTCGTGTGATGTCCGGTGTGAGCCTGAACGCGACGAGGTGCGAGAGCTGCCCGGTCAAGTTGATGTAGGCGCGGCCCACGTCGAACGCATTGCGACGTACTTCGTTGCCAGCGGCATCGATGATCTGAGGCTCGGTCTGTAGATTGAACTGCGGATAGAGCGTCAGGCCGACTCTGAGAGCCGGCGTATCGTCCGGTGGAACATATCCGGCGGCTGGCGTCACCTGACCAGCGGCTATGCACGGCCACAGCCATGCAGACACACACACAGCGACGAAGACTCCTTTGCCGATTCGAACCACGACGCGCTCGCCTCTCTCCGGCTCCTGCCTGAACAGCACCACACTAGGCGATACCGGTAACGTTTTCAGTTCAAACCTGATTACGCGCGGTAAACCTCAGGCTTCGTGCCATCCGCGGCGCTTCAATTCGGCGGCTTCGATCGTGAATCCGCGAATCGCCATTTCGACGCGATGCCAGTCGTCGTACGTCATCTGACGAATCACTTCGGCATCGGCCTCTTCGCGGACCTGCCAACCGAGCTCGGGGGCACGTTCGACGGCGAAACGACGATGATGGGAGCCGTCGGTCAGATCTCGAGAAAACACTCGGCGGGAGTTGGAACCCATGAAATGTCCTTTGATACCGCCATTGTCATCCCGGTTTGAATGCGGCCTGTGTAAACGTTGCGTTAACTTGTGGGTGCGCTGATAAACCGCGTCGGCACTAGGTGTTAACGCGTTCGCGCCGCGATGGTTGCCTGCCCCGAATCTCCCCCGGAAACGAAGGGATCGTCACCGTCTGATGTGCGCTCCACGGGCACTTCGACACACACGAAGGGAGTCACCATGAGGACCCTGTTGTGCTCTGTCATCGCAGTTGCGTCGGCTCTCGTGTGCCAGCGGCACTCGCACAGTCACTCAAGACCAAAGTGGACATGAAGGCGCCGGCACGGACAATCTCAAGCCCGGCGTTTCGGTGAGCGTCGATGGGTTCGTGAACAAACGTACGCCGACGGATTCCGAGCCGAGATCATCAGGTCGCTCGCGATCGTTCGACCTGCGCTAGTGGACTAGCCCATCCGCAGGGACGTGGTATAGGTCGGAGATGCCACGCTCCGTGCTCGCCACGA
>DATFRP010000135.1:0-56730 GCA_035263125.1 Vicinamibacterales bacterium | reverse complement strand
ACGCGTCCTTCGTTTTTGTCCCCCTCGCATCGCTCGCGAAAGTGCTGTCGAGTGCTCGGGCTATACTCAATTTGATGCGCGTCCACACGTCGTCGCATCCATTTCATGCCCATCAAGAGAATCGGTGTGCTCACCGGCGGCGGCGACGCCCCCGGGCTGAATGCAGTCATCCGCGCAGTGGTCAAAGCCGCGCACAACAACGGCGTCGAGGTCATCGGTCTCGAGGACAGCTTCGACGGGCTGATCTACCCTGAAAAGTCGCGGCCGCTCGGTCCCCGCGACGTCACCGGCATCCTGCGGCTGGGTGGCACGATCCTCGGCACCGTCAATCGCGGCGACCCCTTCGTCGAGCCGATCATCACGCCGCAGGGCACGTTTGACTACGCCGACCGCGTCATCGAGATGTTCGGTCATATGAAGCTCGATGCGCTGGTCTGCATCGGCGGCGACGGCACGCTCGCGATCTCGTACGAGTTCTACAAGAAGGGGATCCCGCTCGTCTGCGTCCCGAAGACCATCGACAACGACATCGTCGGCACGACCAGCTGCTTCGGTTTCGACACCGCGGTCAGCTTTGCGACTGATGCGATCGATCGCCTGCATTCGACCGCCGAGGCCCATCGCCGCATCATGGTCGTCGAGGTCATGGGGCGTTACGCAGGCTGGATCGGCCTGCACAGCGGCATGGCGGGCGGCGCGGATGTGATCCTGATCCCCGAGATCCCGTACGACCTCACGAACGTCGCGAAGTGCATTCTGGAGCGCGACACCTGGGGCGCCCGCTTCAGCATCGTCGTCGTGGCCGAGGGCGCGCGCGCCAAGGGCGGGGCATTGTCGCTCATCGAAGAGGCGCACGGCGGGCACGCCGAACGGCTGGGCGGAGCGGGGGTTCGCGTCGCTGCGGAGCTCGGCGACCTCACCGGAAAAGAAACGCGCTATGTGGTGCTGGGCCATCTGCAGCGCGGCGGATCGCCGACCGCCTTCGATCGCACATTGGCGACGCGATTCGGCGGCAAAGCCGTGGAGCTGCTGATGAAGGGGCAGTTCGGCAAGATGGTCGCGAACCACCCGCCCGACCTCGTGCCGATTCCAATCGGCGAGGTCGTCGGCAAGATCAAGACCGTGCCACTGGACTACGACTTGTTGCTGACCGCTCGATCGCTTGGCGTGGCGTTCGGCGATTAGCGCGGCCTGCACACTACACCCCTTGAACCAATGTCCGTAGCGTCGCTCGCACGCGACCGCACGTGGGCCAAGCGACGACGGTGTGGCCGCAGCCTCGCTCCGATTCCCACCGCAACGCGCAAGCGTGCGCGTGGGGGGCCCCGGGGTTCGATCGTGAACAATCGTGTCGATAACGAGCTGACGGGCGCGTCGGTGGCGAATCACCGCCGTCGCCGATGGGGCGGCTCCCGCGAACCGTTTTACTGTCTGTCGCTGATCGCGGCGCGAACAGTCGCTCCGCCGCAGCCACACCGTCGTCGCTTGGCAGAGTGTGCGGCGGCTCACCGGGCGGGCCTGGCGTCGGCGACCTGTTCGCGGCGTGAGGGGCCGAAGGGAGTAAATCGGGTCTGGAGGCGCCGCGAGCGCCGTCGCCGGTGATTCGCCACGGGCGTACGGGCGAGCTGGTTATCGACACGATTCTTGGCTGTCGTACGAATCATCCAAGGCGAGGGCGTCATCGTTAGCTCCGTCGCCGGAGGACCCGATTTTCCACGCCGTCGAACCGGGAGCCGACGCCAGGCCTGCCCGGTGAGCCGACGCTGCGGAGACGAGGAAACGCGTTAGTGTCCCAGTAGGTCCTGATCTTTCTTCTTCTGCAGATCGTCGATCAGCTTCACGTGATCGTCGGTCATCTTCTGGATCTGCTCGAGGCCCTTCCGCTCGTCGTCCTCGGAGATCTTGTGCTCCTTGAGCAGCTTCTTCAACCGGTCGTTGGCGTCGCGTCGCACCTGCCGCACGGCGTTGCGGCCCTCTTCGGCCTGCTTGTGGACGTGGCGTGACAGCTCCTTGCGGCGGTCGTCCGTCAACGCGGGGATCGGCACCCGGACAACCTTGCCGTCGTTGGCCGGATTCAGGCCGAGATCGGACGCGCGGATCGCTCGTTCGATGGCTCCCATCACCGAGGGATCGAACGGCTGCGCGATGATGAGCGCAGGCTCCGGGACCGACAGCGTGGCTACCTGATTGATCGGCATCTTCGATCCGTACGCCTCGACCTGGATGCCGTCGAGCAGCCCCACCGTGGCCCTGCCCGTCCGAACGTGCGCCATCTCCTTGCGCACACGCTCGATGTTGGCGTCCATCCGCCCCTTCGCCTCAGTGAACATGCCTTTCAAATCATTGAAATTCATAAGTTCAAATTGGTGGTTACACGTTCCTGGGCCGGCTGAAGCCGGCCCCGACGTACGACTACACCGACACCGTCGTGCCGATCGGGTCGCCGAGGATGACCCGGCGGATGTTTCCCGGCTGCCGCAGGTTGAAGACGACGATGGGCAGCTTGTTGTCCATGCACAGGGAGATCGCCGTTGCGTCCATCACCTTCAGCTGACGTTCGAGGACCTGCAGATACGAGATGGAGGAGTACTTCGTCGCCTGTGCGTCGAGCATCGGATCGGCCGAGTAGATGCCATCGACTTTCGTGCCCTTCAGGATCACGTCAGCCTTGATCTCCATTGCCCGCAGCGCGGCGGCCGTATCGGTTGTGAAGTAGGGATTGCCGGTGCCGGCTGCGAAGATGACGACGCGCCCTTTTTCCAGGTGACGGATCGCGCGTCGTCTGATGAACGGCTCGGCCACGGCTCGCATCTCGATTGCCGTGACCACGCGCGTCACGATGCCCTGCTGCTCGAGCGCGTCCTGGAGGGCGAGCGCATTGATGACCGTGGCCAGCATGCCCATGTAGTCGGCGGTCGCCCGGTCCATGCCGCGCACGCTGGCGGCGAGCCCGCGAAAGATGTTGCCGCCTCCGATCACGATCGCCGTCTCGACGCCGAGCTGCTGGATGTCACCGACGTCGCGGGCGATGCGGGTCGCAACCGCGGGGTCGACGCCGAACTGCTGCTCGCCCATGAGGGCTTCGCCCGAAAGCTTCAGCAGTGCACGTTTGTAGACAGGAGTCGCTGTGGGCGTCGTGACCGTCTCGGATGACATTCGCTTGAAATTATAGCTGTAGGAAACGGAGGGGACGGAGGAAACGATTAACAGGAGCAACGGAGCAACGGAGAAGCCGTGGGTGGTACCGCCCGAGACACTCCGTTCGTTCTCCGTTGCTCCGTTTCTCCTGTTGCTCCGTTTCCTCCGTGATCTCCGTTCCCTCCAGGTCAGGATTCGGCGCCCTCGCCAACCCTGAAGCGGACGAACCGGCTGATCTGGATGTTCTCGCCGGTCTTGGCGCTGGCCTGCGCAACGAGCTGCGCGACGGTGACCTTGTCGTCGCGGATTGTCGGCTGATCGAGGAGCACGAACTGGGAGTAGAAGCTGCCAAGCTTGCCCTCGATGATCTTGTCCAAGACGTGGGCCGGCTTCTTTTCCTTCTCCATCTGGCTCCGATAGATCGCCTTCTCCTTGTCGATCTCTTCGGGTGGAACATCCTCGCGACGGAGCCACTTCGGTGACGCCGCGGCGATATGCATGCCCACTTCCTTGACCAGATTGTTGAAATCGTCGGTGCGCGCGACGAAGTCCGACTCGCAGTTCACCTCGACGAGCACGCCGATCTTGCCGCCCAGATGGATGTAACTGCCGATCGTCCCTTGTGTCGTCGTGCGTCCCGCGCGCTTGGCGGCCTGCGCGAGCCCGCGCTTCCGCAGCAGCGTGATCGCCGCCTCCATGTCGCCGTTGGCTTCGGTGAGTGCGGCTTTGCACTCCATCATGCCTGCGCCCGTCTTGTCGCGCAGCTGCTTGACCAACGCTGCCGTAATCTCCGCCATGACGTTTCTTCTCCGTACACAAAAAGCGCCGGCGAACGAGCCGGCGCATGAACTCATGAATCTCGGTTCCTAGGCCCCGGCGGGCGTGGCTTCACGGCGCTGAGGCCGGACGGCTCGCGTGAGCCGGGCGGCCGAATCCGCGGCCGCGGCTTCTTCGGCGCGGGCGGCGTCTTCTTCGGCGATGCGCGATTCACGCATGCCGCGACCCGCCGTCACGGCGTCGGCAATCTTCGACGCGAACAGCCGGATCGCGCGAAGCGCGTCGTCGTTGCCGGGCACGACGTAATCGACTTCGTCGGGATCGCAGTTGGTGTCGACAATGCCGATGACCGGAATCTTGAGCTTGCGCGCCTCGTCGACGGCGATCTTCTCCTTGCGCGTGTCGACCACGAACACCGCATCGGGCAGGCGCGACATCTGCCGGATCCCTTCGAGATTCTTGAGGAGCTTGCGCTTCTCTTTCTCGTTGCGGGCGATCTCCTTCTTCGACAGCGTGTCATAGCGGCCGTCGGTCGCCATGGCCTCGAGGTCGCGAAGCCGTCCGAGACTGCGTTGGATCGTGGTGAAGTTGGTGAGCAGCCCGCCGAGCCAACGCTGATTGACGAAGTACATGCCGCAGCGTTGGGCTTCTTCCGCGATCACATCCTGCGCTTGACGCTTGGTGCCGACAAACAGCACCGTCCGACCGTCGGCGGCGAGGTTGGTGAGGAACTCTTCGGCCTCGCCGAACTTCTTCTTGGTCTTGTTCAGGTCGATGATGTAGATGCCGTTCCGCTCGCCGAAGATGTACTCCTTCATCTTCGGGTTCCACCGCTTCGTCTGGTGGCCGAAGTGCACGCCGGCCTCCAGCAGATCCTTAATCGCAATCCCGGGCAAAGTCCCTCCCTCTCTCTAGCGTTTGCTGAACTGGAACCGTTTGCGCGCTCCAGCAAGTCCGTACTTCTTGCGCTCCTTGACGCGCGAGTCCGACGTCAGGAGGCCATCCTTCTTCAGCTGCTTCCGCAACTCCGCGTTGAACTCCACCAGCGCGCGCGAGATGCCGAGCCGCATCGCGCCCGCCTGTCCGTTGACGCCGCCGCCGTCGACGGTTGCCAGGATGTCGAACTTGTCGCCCGTCTCCGTCAGGAGCAGCGGCCGCCGCACCTGCGTTCGCAGCGCATCGGTCGTGAAGTATTTATCGAACTCCCGATGATTGACGGTGATGGATCCCTTGCCGGGGCGAAGGAAGACGCGAGCGGTCGATGTCTTGCGACGGCCAGTGGCGTAGTATTCGATGCTTGCCAAGCTATGTGACCTCGATCTTCTTGGGCTGCTGCGCAGCGTGTGGGTGATCGGCGCCGGCGTAGACCTTCAGCTTCCGGTACATCGCGTCGCCCATCTTGGTCTTCGGCAGCATGCCGCGGACCGCTTCCTCGACGAGGCGAGTCGGACGCCGTTTCCGCAAGTCGACCGCGCGCTCTTCGCTGAGCCCGCCCTCGTACCCGCTGTGGCGACGATAGATTTTCTGGGATTCCTTCCGGCCCGTCAGCTTGACGGCGTCGGCGTTGACGATGATGACGTGATCGCCGGTATCGATATACGGCGTGTAGATCGGCCGGTGCTTGCCTTGGAGCAGGCGAGCGGTCGTCGTCGCGACGCGGCCGAGAACCTGGCCTCCTGCGTCTATGACGTGCCACCGGCTGTCCGCGCGTTTCGCGCTGGCTACATACGTACGCATGAAATAGGGGATCCTTCGCTTGCGCCCCGCCTGCCACAGACGGGGACCGGGGCTGGCCAGCCCCCGACTGGACTGGTCCAGACAGGGGGAGCGTCACCAACAACGGTAAACCCCAAGGATACCGACGGTTGTCCGGAGTTGTCAAGCCTATCGGCCACGAGTGGTCGTGGCTTGGAGAAGCGATTGCAGGTGATTGCGAACGACTTGTGAGTCCGGCTGCAGACGGAGAGCGGCGCGGTCGTGCCGGATGGCCTCGTCCAGTTTACCTTGGAGCGAGTAGGCAATCGCCAGATTGCGATGCGCATCCGGGCTCCGCGGGTTGATCTCCAGGACTTTGGTCAGGTGGAGTATCGCTTCGTCAAGCTGATTGCGCGGCCCGACCAGCATCGCGAGGTTGAAGTGGGCCTCGGCATTGTCTGGATTGATCGCAATGGCCCGCCGGAATTCGCTGATGGCGTCGTCGGGTCTCCCTATCGCCAGGAGCAGGTTGCCTCGATTGAAGCGCACCCGATCGTCGTTGGGGCGGAGTCGAACCGCTTCAGCGAGATGACGCGAGGCGTCGTCCAATCGTCCCTGGCTCTGGAGGATGCTTCCCAGGTTGCTGTGCGCTTCCGCATCCGACGGCTGGATCCGGAGCGCGTCTTCAAGTTGTGCGACGGCATCGGGCACACGCCCGGCTTGCAGGTATTTCGTCGCGAGATAGTTGTGTGCGGCGGCATCGGTCGGGTTTGCCTGAGCCGCGAGCTCGGCGCCGGCGATATCCGCGCGAATCGTCCGTTGGTCCTGGTCGGACTCCAGTCGACGGGTGTCGTCCGGACGCCGCGGAATCACCTCGACCCAGAGCGCACCCATTTCATCTGTCGACTTCGGCCCCCACCGGACGCGGTGCGCAGGACGAGCAGGGTTGTTCGTGTTGCGATCCGAGTTGTCGTACACGATCCGCATGCTGATCGTCGTGCCCTTTGGCAGGAACATTGGCGAGGCGAACCGATACTGGTCCTGCCACTTGATATCCCATTGTCTGATCGAGAGCAGCGGCGTGCGAGTCCCGTCGGGCATCGTGGCGACGCCTTTCATCTCGGTCGCCAGGAAGTGCGCGTGCGGATAGACACTGATCGCGTCGACGTCGACGGGAAGGGTGTAGCGATCCTCGACCACATAGCCGGTGTCGCCGGCGGCGATGTCGATCGCCTTCGACTCGAGCTTGATGACAACCGGTGTGCGCGTCGGTGGCGTGGGTGAAAAGTACAGCCCGATGGCCGGCTTCACCTTCTCCGCGACGCCGGTTGGCACCATGTGCAGCTGCACGGCGAGATCGCTGCCTTCCTCGAGTGCCCACGCGGTGTCTGACGCTTCGAAGACGGGCACGCGGCCAGGCGACCATCCGTAGACGTTTTGCACCTGATCATCGGGCATCGCTGCGAAACCAGGTCCTGGATCCACGCGATCAAGACGACGCGAGACGCGCGCGGGATCGACGGCGACGTTCGCGTGGTGAAGAACCTTGGGATTGTCAGCCCGAAACTCGATCGCGCGGACGTAGCGTGTCGCCGACGACGGTACGGGAAACACGAAGCTTCGGAATACATCGCCGCCGCGGCCCGGCATCGTGAACGGCTCCTTCATCGTCACGACCAGATCGGGTGTGCCGAGCTGCCAGCCGTCCGGCCATGTGGGCGGCACCGGCCGCTGCGACGGATCGCCCTCGGGCGTCCCTAGCTCTGTCCATCGTTGAATCAACGCAATCTGTTCGTCGCTGAGTGTGCGCTCGTTCGCGAAGTGCACGTCACGGTCTGGCAGCCACGGAGGCATCGCGCGAGTCGCGGTCGCGGTGGCAATCTCGCGTGCGTGCGCTCGCGCGCTCGCGTAGTCGAGCAAACTGAAGGGTGCGCCGGCAACGCAGAGTGGGTCCTTCGGATCGCGTGAAGCCGCGCGCGCGTCGGTCGGCTGCGCAGCGTCGATCGGCCTGTGGCAGCTTGCGCAGTGTGCGAACAGAATCGGCGCGATGTGTTCGTTGAAGGTGACGATGTGCGAAGGAGCAGAGGAGTGATCGGGCTGAGGAGTCGGTGGCTGCCTGCACCCGGCGAGCGTGAGGAGCGCCGCACACGCGGCGGCTCCCCACACGCAAGAGGTCGGACCCAGATGCCTCTTAGAAGTCCACCTGGACGCCGATGTCGACGAAGCGCGACTGCAAGATCGTCTGCGGCGCCTGCCAAGCCGGTCCGTAGTTGTTGGTGTACGTCTGAACGGCATTGGAGTTGAACAGATTGTAGACGGAGACCGTCGGACGCACCGTTGTGCGACCTGTTCGAACCGTCCGACTGAAGCGGATGTCCGTCTGGTAGATCCGATCGCCGTAGATCTGCCCGAGCGAGACGACGTCGACCGTCGGTGCCGCGCCGGTGAATGGCCGCGCCAGCGACGCTGTGCAGATCGGCGTAACCACCCCATTCAAGGTGGCCACGGCATTCACGGGACACGCGGCACGAATCTCCGGGCCCGACAGGCTCTGGAACGTCGCTGAGAAGTTCACGTCCCACGGCAGTCGATACGAGAACTGTCCCTTGATCTGTGGATTCCAGTTCGGGTGCGTATCGCAGAACCCGTCGTCGCGCGGATCATTCCGCCCCAGTGGCACGACGGTCGGGGCACTGAGACTGAGATCGTCCTTGAGATTGCAGGTGTTGATGCGCTCGCGACCCCAGCTCATGCCGCCCGAGACGATGGTGTTGCGCGCCAGTCTGGCGTTGACGTCGAAATCGTATCCGTCGTAGACGTCGTCGATGCCTCCAACCTGGCTCGAGTTGAAGATCAGGTTGTTCGGTGCGATGTTTCGATTGACGTCGAAATAGCCGCACTGCTGCGTGCCGCTGCCCGGGAGCCGCGGATCGGTCGGCAGCGTCACACAATAAGGCGTGTAGTCGGCGTTGGTGACCGCGAGGTTGCGCGTCGCAAACAGGTTCCCGTACCAACGGCGTGTGTAGCCCGCATACGCAGAGATGCGCGGGAGGATCTCGCGTTGGATGCTGATCTGGCCTTCCCAGTTGTTCGGGCGCACGTGCCAGCCCTCGACGACCGCGGGATCGTAGTTCGTGGTGCGGGCGCTGGTCGCGAACGCGGGATTGTTGATGGCGCCGCACTGCACGGCACCAGGTCGTTTCGTGTTAGCGGCCGGGTTCGTCAGATCGCAGTCGTCATATGGGTTGTACGTGCCGGTATATGGAGCCACCACGCCATTGATAGCCGGCACGGCCCATGATCGCGTCGTTTGCACCGTTTGGATCGGGTTGACCGGACGCGCGATATCGTACGACGCGCCGACCACATAGCGGCCGACGCTCCCTTTGATCGCCGTCTTGCCATTGCCGAAAAGGTCGTACGAGACGCCCACACGCGGATCGATGTCTTTCCAGTTCGGGACGTTGTCGACTCCATCGAAGTGACGGGCTGGCGTAAATGGACCGGCCACGATGTCCTGCGCGTCCACCTGCGCCTTCAGGAAGTCGAGGCGGACACCGTAGTTCATCGTCAGACGGCGGATCGTCCACTGATCCTGTCCATAGAGGCCCATGTTGTAGCTCAACGTTTCGTGGTACTGAATCGGCGTGGCAAATTCGGTGATCTGGAATGGCTGGAGGTTACGCAACTGCAAGCTGACCGAGTTGTTCACCTCCTGTGTGGTGTAACGCCACGAGTGCATGAGGGTCATCCCGGCCTTGATGTTGTGCGTGCCGGTGACGTAGGAGGCTGACGCGCGGTAATTGGACTGATTGCTGCGGTTGTAGCCGTAGCCCGTGGACGATCCCCATGTCTGCGGCATCCCGACTGGCGCGAGCGAGTCGCTCATCGCAAATTGCGTGTTGGAGACGCCCTCGCGCCTGTAGCCGTGGAAGTCCTGCGGCGTGATCGTGCCGCCGGCTTCGAGGAGGATCTTGTTCGTCAGCGGCGAGCTCCAGCTCGCTTGGAGGATGTACTGTGGAATGTTCTTGTACACAGGACACGCGCTGATCGCAGTGAGATAGGTCGGCACGAAGCAGTTGCCGAAGAACGTGTACTGCCAGTCGGCGTAGACGTTCACCTTGTTCTTCTCACTGACCTGCGTCGTCAGGCGGCTGACTGCGCTCTGGTGCCACACAGGGAACAGATTCTGCTCGGTACTGGGCTTGTAGAAGAGTTCAGAGAAGTCCGCGTCTCTGAACGACTGCGCCACCGTGTTGTAAGTGCCCCAATGGCGATACGAGCCGAAGATCCAGAGGCGGTCCTTGATGAGGGGTCCGCCGAGTGCGGGGTTGACGTCCCAGATGCGATTGATGCGATTGCCCGTCGTCAGCCCGCGCGCCTTCAGATCGTCACTGAGGTTGTTCGACTGCCAGCCTTCGCCCGCGTAGCGGGTGGAGAACGATCCGCGGAACGCGTTCGACCCTTCCTTCGGGATGAAGTTCGAATAGACCGTCGCGCGCTCGAACTCGGCGTTATGCGAGTCGGTCTGGAACGTGATCTCCTGGGCGATGGCGTTGTTCAAGTAGTTGCCGTATTGCAACCCGCCGGTGCCGCTGCCGTTGATGATCGGCATCCCTTCGACCATCACCAGGCTGTCGGTTGCACGGCTGCCGTGAACCACGAGGTTCATCCCGGTCTCGGGGATCGATCCACCGACGTTCTGCCGCACGCCGGTGACCAGCACGGCGGGCGTCAGCGCGGCGAAGCTCACGAAATTCCGATCGGTGGGGAGGACGTCCATCACCTCACGTGACGCTGTCGCCTTCCGGATGACGTTCTGCGTGTCGACGATGGGGCTCTCGCCGGTGACCGTGACCGTTTCCTGCAACGAGCCCACCTTCAGATCGGCGTTGACCTGGGCGGTGAACGCGGTGGTCAGCTCGATACCGTCGCGCCGGAATGTGTTGAACCCCTGAAGCGTGAACACGACGCTGTACACGCCGGGGCGCAAGTCGATGATCTTGTATTGCCCTTGACTGTCCGTGACGACGCTGCGCGAGCGCTCGATGAGCGCCGGGCTGGACGCTTCAACGGTCACGCCCGGGAGCACGGCTCCGGTGGCGTCTTTGACGATGCCTGCGATGGCGGTCTGCCCTTGAGCGAAGACGCTCCGCGAGCAGAGGAGGACGAGGCTCAGAACGACAAGACGGGGTATTACGGTCCTACTGGATCCCATGCACGCCTCCCGAGTTGAAGAGCGACGAAATTGACGCTGGTGTATATCGACATCGTCATGAGAAGTCAAACGTCGAGGTGACGGGTCCTCGGTTCCCACTTTTGGCGCCTTCGAGTTCACGCGTGAGCACACCGAACCCCTGCAATCCGGGAGAATCAGTCGCGGTTGGCTGCTTCTGCAGGGGATTGATCGCCGATACACGGTCGAGTTGCTGGCACACGCGTTGCCCCTGGACGACGGCCAGAGACTCGTATGTTTCGTAGAACCGGAGCGGTCGTGGGGCTCGACATTGGATCGAGCGCCGTGAAAGCCGTTGAATTGAAGCCGGTGGGGAAAGGCTTCCGCGTCGCCGCATTCTCGAGCGAGCCGGTTCCTCGGGACGCCATTGTCGACGGCGCGATCATCGGCCCCGGTGCCGTCGTCGATTCGATCCGGCGCGTCTTCGATCAGAACGAGGCCTTCAAGGCCAAAGACGTCTGCGCCTCGCTCTCGGGCCACGCCGTCATCGTGAAGAAGATCACGCTGCCGGTGATGACCGGGTCGGAACTCGGCGAATCGATCTACTGGGAGGCCGAGCAGTACATCCCCTTCGACATCCAGGACGTCAATCTCGATTACCAGATCCTCGATCCCGGCACCGGACCCGATTCGCGCGGCCGCATGGAAGTCCTGCTCGTCGCGGCGAAGAAGGAAAAGATCGCCGACTATACCGCTGTGATCTCGCAGGCCGGGCGCGCTCCTGTGATCGTCGACGTCGACGCCTTCGCGCTCCAGAACGCCTACGAGATGAACTACGGCCTCGAGCACGCGCCCATCGTGGTGCTGCTGAACGCCGGCGCCAGCGCGATCAACATCAACATCCTGCAGCGGGATCGGTCGGTCTTTACCCGCGATATCTCCATCGGGGGTAATGCGTACACGGAGGCGGTGCAGAAGGAGCTCGATCTGCCTTTCGAATCGGCCGAGGCGCTCAAGAAAGGCATCCCGGTCGACGGCGCCTCTTTTGAAGAAGCGCAGCCGGTGCTGCGTGCGGTCACAGAGAACGTGCTCCTCGAGATCCAGAAGACGTTCGACTTCTTCACGGCCACTGCGGCGTCCGAGCAGATCGATCGCCTCATGCTGAGCGGCGGCGCGTCGCGCGTCGATGGTTTCCGCGAGATGCTGCACGAGCGCATCGGCGCGCCGGTCGTGGAGTTCGATCCGTTCCGCGCCATTACGTGGGACCGCAAGGAGGTCGGTGGTGATCCCACCGAACACGCGGCGACGGCGGCCGTGGCTGTCGGCCTGGCGTTGAGAAAGGTTGGCGACCGGTGATTCGCATCAACCTCCTTGGCGTCGAACGCAAGCAGGCCAGGAAGGCGGCGGCCATCCCGTCCTTCGATGCCGGTCAGCAGCTGACGGTCGCCTGCAGCCTGATTCTCGTGGTCGCCCTGCTCGGCATCGGCTGGTGGTACTGGAGCCTCACGACGACCGCGTCCGATCTCGACACCGAGATCGCGCGCTCGCAGCAGGAGGCCACCCGCTTGAAAACGCTCCTCAACGAGGTGAAGCAGTTCGAGGATCGCCGCGCGCAGCTTCAGCAGCGCGTGCAGTTGATCGAACAGCTACGCAACGGACAGAGCGTGCCGGTGCAGCTGCTCGACCACGTGAGCCGCAGCCTGCCGGACATGGTGTGGCTGACGCAGATGGAAGAAGGGAATGGAGCCGTCACGATCGAAGGGCGCAGCACGACGCTGATCGCGCTCTCCGACTTCGTGGGCAACCTTGGCACGACACCACTTCTGCTGAAGCCGATCGAGATCGTCAACAGCCAGGCCGAATCGGCCTCGACCGGATCGCAGGGTGGTCGTGGGGGAACGCCGGCCGAGTTGATCACGTTCACGGTACGCGCACAGCTGGCGACGGCGTCAGCGGGACGAGGCGGGGGCAAGGGTGCCCGCGGCGCGGCACCGGTGGCCGCTAGCAAATAGGCACAGCAAATAGGCACAACGGGGGCATGAGGTTCGAACGTCGTGGCACTCAACCTGAGTCTCGGTACGTTGCCCTGGTACGGCCAGGTCGGCGCCTTCGTCGCGCTGTCGCTGGCCCTTGCCGGCGCTTTCTGGCAGCTCGTCGCCAAGGACACGATGACCGCCATCGACGATCAGCGACAACAGCTGGCGACGTTGAAGGTGGAGATCGACCGGGGTCTGGCGATCGCCAGGGGTCTGCCCGGATTCCGCAAAGAAGTCGGACGGCTCGAGACGCAGCTCGATCGTCTCCGAGCCGTTCTGCCCGAGGAACAGGATGTTGCCGATCTGCTTCGTCGTGCGCAGGCGATGGCCACGCAGTCGAACCTGGCCATTCGAGGATTCACGCCTCGCATGGTGGCGCGCAAGACACTGCATGCGGAGTGGCCGATCGGGCTGAAGCTCGAAGGCACCTATCACGATCTCGGCGCGTTCCTCGAACGCGTGAACAGGTTCCCGCGAATCATCAACGTCGACCGCATCAAGATCAAGGCGCACGACGCACAGGCCGGTGGAGCGACCGTCGATGCCGAGTGCACTGCGACAACGTTCGTGCTGCTCGATCCGAAAGCCGCGAAGGCTGTTGAATCGGCCGAAGCCCCAGCGGACGCGGGGGGGCCAGCGAGCCCGCAACGGTTCACCTATAACAGCGAGGGCCGCCGCGATCCATTTGTCAGCCCGCTGCGACGCGGCTCCGACCACACTGCCACGAAAGGACCGCGGCCATCCGGGCTGCCTGGCATGGGCACGAGCGAGGTGAGTCTGCGTGGAACGCTCATGGGCCCTTCCGGTGCCTACGTGGGCATCCTGCAGGGCATCGACAACAAGTCCTACATCGTGCACGTCGGCGACAGGCTCCTCGACGGTTCGATCAGAGCCATTTTGGCGGACGCAATAGTGATCGTGCAGCAGGTCCACGAGCCGCTCTCGCCGGAAAAAGAGCGCGAAGTGAGGAAACTGCTCCGACAGACGGAACAGGCCAACTAACGATGTACCGATACTCGATGCTGCTCGGCCTGTGTCTGGCGACAGCCGGCGTCATGGCTCCACTCGGCGCAAGCCGCGCGCGGGTGGCGCAGGCGGGTCAGCCGGCCGTGCAGAATCCGCCGGCCGCCCAGCCACGCTATACGGGCAATCCCGTGAGCCTCGATTTCCAGGGCGCCGACCTGCGCGCCGTCCTCCGCACGTTCTCGGAGATCAGCGGATTGAATGTCGTGATCGATCCCAGCATTCGCGGCACAGTGGATGTGGCCCTGCGCGATGTGCCGTGGGATCAGGCCCTCGACATCATCCTCCGCGCCAACAAGCTGGGCTACTCGGTGGACGGGACGATTGTGCGCATCGCGCCCATGACGGTGCTCGCCGAAGAAGAGACCCAGCGCCGAAAGCTCGCGGAAGAGCAGGCACTGGCGGGAGAGCTCAAAGTCCTGACGCGAACACTGAGCTACGCCAAAGCCGAGGATCTGACGAAGCTGCTCACCGCGACGGCGCTGTCTCTGCGCGGAACGATCCAGACCGATCCCCGCACGAACACGATCATCATCAACGACCTCGCGGATCGGCTCGAGCGGGCAAACTCGCTGCTCGACACGCTCGATCATCCCGAGCCGTCGGTAGAGATCGAGGCGCGCATCGTGCAGACCACACGCGAATACGCGCGGCGTCTCGGTGTGCAGTGGGGCTTCAACGCGCAGGCCTCGCAGGCGCTCGGCAACACGCTGCCGCTGTCGTTTCCCAATCAGGTCAACGTGAGCGGCAGGACCGGTCTCGCTCAGGGTCCGACCGGTGGCGACCAGGTCAGCAACACCGTCAATCTCGGGATAGGTGGCGCCCCGAGCGCAGTGGGTGTGGCGCTCGGGGCGATCAACGGCGCCTTCAATCTGGACGTCGCGCTCACGGCTCTCGAGCGAACCGGGCAAGGCCGCATCCTGTCGACTCCAAAGGTATCGACACAGAACAACATCGAAGCCGAGATCACACAGGGTCTGCAGATCCCGATTCAAACGGTCGCGAACAATACGGTGACCGTCAGCTTCCGCGATGCCGCGTTGACGCTGCGCGTGCAACCGCAGATCACGTCGGCCAACACCGTGATCATGAAGATCACGATGGAGAACTCGGCACCGGACTTCAGCCGCGCCATCAACGGCATCCCGCCGATCGACACTCAGCGCGCGCTCACGCAGGTGCTCGTCAGCAGCGGCGAGACCACGGTCATCGGCGGGATTTACGTGAGCCGCGAGCAGAGCAGTCAGGACAGGACACCCGCGCTCCATCGGCTGCCGCTCCTGGGATGGTTGTTCAAGCGGAACGAGATCACGGACGAGAGCCGCGAGCTGCTGATTTTCATCACGCCCAGGATTCTCAGGCTGTAGGAATGAGCAATGAAGAGCAGAAGCTGCCAGACAGCCTGGAACGAGTGAGTTCCGCAACGGAGTCCGTCCAAGTACCATAGCAAGCGTGTCAGACAGTCTGCGGATTGAAGAACTTCGACGCCGGGTCCAGAAGGATCCGGCGTCGATTGCGTTTGCGCAGCTCGCCGAAGAGTATCGACGGGCCGGGCAGTTCGAGGAGGCGATCGCCGTCGCAAGGGCGGGGCTCGCTCAACATCCAGCGTATCTCTCAGCCCGCGTCACTCTGGGCCGGGCGCTGATCGAGATCGGACGGCTGGAGGAGGCGGCAGCCGAGTTCGAGTACGTCGTGCGGGCAGCGCCCGACAACCTCACCGCCGTGCGCCAGCTTGCGGAGGTCCATCAACGCCGCCGCCAGTCATCGAACGAGGCGAAGAGCAAGCAGCCTGCGACGAGCAGCGTCGACAGTCCGGTTGTGCCGGTCACGCCCGTCGTCGCGGTGCCGCACGCTCCCGAAACTTCGGCACCGATCGGCACCGACCCGCCTGTGCGTGCCGAGGAGCGGGCGATCGTCGAGCTCGAGGCATGGCTGGCGGTCCTCGCAAGCGAACGATCCGCGCGACAGTCGTCGAGACGTCGGCCCCGCTAATCCCATGCGGCTCGCACCCTCGGAAGTCCTGGCCGGGCGGCACCGCTTACTACACGCGGCGATCGCGCAGCAGCAGCTCGACGCACTCGTCGTGACGAACCTGTTCAACATTCGTTACCTCACGAACCACGTCGGCACGGCAGGGACACTCGTGGTGACCCGTGACGCGCTTCATATGCTGATCGACTTCCGCTATCGGGAAGCGGTGGCCTCGCTGCAAGCATCGGCGGCCGCGTGTCCGACACTTCATCAGGTGTCGGTTCCCGCCAGCTACGATGAAGCGCTCGTCGATGCGCTCATCAGCCTCGGGGTGTCGACGGTGGGAATCGAAGCGGCTCACCTCACCGTCGCACGTCACGAGTGGCTGACTCGTACGCTTGCCGCCCGCGAGACCGCGATCACGCTTCGATCGACTGAGCGAATCGTCGAGCGGCAGCGGCTGATCAAGGACCGCTTCGAGTGCATGGTGATTCGGGACGCCGCGTCCCGACTTGATGCCGTCGCCGATCAGTCGTTTGTCAGCCTGCGCGCCGGCACGAGCGAACGTGAGGTCGCCGGCGCGATCGACGGCGCGCTGCAGGCGGCCGGGTACGATCGTCCCGCCTTCGAGACCATCGTCGCATCCGGGCCGAATTCGGCCCTGCCTCATCACCGGGCGGGTGCACGGAATCTCAAAACGGGCGACCTGGTGGTGCTGGACTTTGGCGGCATCTTGGACGGATACTGCTGCGACCTCACCCGTATGGCGTCTGTCGGAACTCCGTCACCGGAGGCCCAGCGCCTGTATGAATCCGTGCGCAAGGCACAGCAGGCGGCTATCGACTCGGTGAGGCCCGGGGTGTTACCGTCGGCGATCGATGCCGCGGCACGGAATGTCCTGATCGGCCGCGGCCTCGGCGAGGCCTTCGGACATGGCACCGGTCATGGGCTCGGGCTCGAGGTTCACGAAGAGCCCCGCGTTGGCAGGCCACGCTCCGACACTCGAGAGTCGGCGCTCGAGCCGGGTATGGTGTTCACGATCGAACCGGGTGCATACATTGCCGGTTTCGGTGGCGTGAGGATCGAAGACGACGTGCTGGTGACTGAGACCGGGTGCGAAGTCCTGACGTCTGTTCCCCGGGACCTTCGGATCTGTGGGTAAGAGCCTGCGGACCTATTGAATGGACCTAGACGAGATCAAGCAGATTCTCGACATGATGCGCCAGCACGATCTGTCAGAGTTCGAGCTGGAACGAGACAACGTCAAGATTCGTCTGCGAAAGAATTCGGCCGGTGGCTGGAACGGGACCATGCCCGCACAACCGCCGGCCCCGTACGTCGTCGGTGCAGGCCAGGCGGGCGAGAGTGCTGCACCCGCACCTCCGGTCCTCGCACCAGCCAGTGAAGACATCGATCTGGCGATCGTCAAGTCGCCGATCGTGGGGACCTTCTATCGTTCAGCGGAACCCGGAGCGCCGCCGTTCGCCGATGTCGGCCAGGCGGTCAAGAAAGGTCAGGTCCTCTGCATCATCGAAGCGATGAAGCTCATGAACGAGATCAACGCCGAGTGTGATGGAGAGATCATGAAGGTGTACGTCGAGAACGGCCAGGCCGTGCATTACGGCGAGCGGCTGTTTGCGATAAAGCCTTCACAGGGGTGATCGCACGACGATGTTCAAAAAAATTCTGATTGCGAATCGTGGCGAGATCGCGCTGCGCGTGATCCATGCGTGTCGTGAACTCGGCATCAAGACCGTCGCCGTCTATTCCGAGGCCGACGAAAACTCGCTTCACGTCAGGTTCGCCGACGAAGACGTGTGTATCGGACCTGCGCGGAGCGCGGACAGCTACCTGAACGTGCCCGCCATCATCAGCGCTGCCGAGATCACGGGCGCCGACGCAATCCATCCCGGCTACGGTTTCCTGTCGGAGAGCGCCTACCTCGCCGAGGTGTGCGAGGCGTGTCATATCCGCTTCATCGGCCCCGACCCGAGCGTCATCAAACTGTTGGGCGACAAGGCACGGGCGAAGAAAGCGATGCGCAAGGCCGGTGTGCCGATGCTGCCGGGCAGCGACGGTCCGGTGACCGGTGAGGAGCAGGCGCTCAAGGTCGCGAAAGACATCGGCTACCCGGTGATCGTCAAAGCGGTCGCCGGCGGCGGCGGTCGCGGCATGCGCATCGTTCGCAATCCGGGCGATCTGCCGAATGCCTTGAAGACGGCACAGCGCGAGGCGGAAGCGGCATTCGGCAACGGCGATGTCTACATCGAGAAGTATCTCGAGAACCCGCGGCACATCGAGTTCCAGGTGATCGGCGACCATCATGGGAACGTCGTCCACCTGGGCGAGCGCGAGTGCTCGATCCAGCGTCGTCATCAGAAACTGATCGAAGAGGCCCCTTCACCAGCCCTGAGCGAGAAGATCCGTCGGAAGATGGGTGGCGTTGTCGTCGATGCGGCCAAGGCCGTGCAGTACACGAACGCCGGTACCTTCGAGTTCCTCATGGACCGCGACGGACGGTTCTTCTACATGGAGACGAACACGCGCCTGCAGGTCGAGCATCCGATCACCGAGATGGTGACCGGCATCGATCTCGTGAAAGAGCAGATCAGGATCGCCGCCGGTGAGCGGCTCTCCTTCAAGCAGAGCGAGGTGACGTTCTCGGGGCATTCCATCGAGTGTCGTGTCAACGCCGAGGATCCCGACACGTTCGCGCCGTCGCCGGGAACGATCCACGCGTTCAGCGTGCCCGGTGGACCGGGCGTTCGCGTCGACACGTTCGCGCATGCCGAGTGTACGGTTCCGCCGTACTACGACTCGATGATCGCGAAGATCATCGTGCATGGCCGCGATCGCCAGGAGGCGATTGCCCGCATGCGGCGCGTGCTCGACATGACGGTCATCGAAGGGATCAGGACGTCGGTGCCGCTTCACCAGAAGATTCTCGCCGACGCCGACTTCCAGGCCGGGCGCCTGAGCACCGCGTTCATGGAGCGCTTCATGCCGAAGCCGAAGACGTCCAGTCTGGCGGAGACGGCCTAGCCGTCTTGACCGCCTGGAGCCTCGCAAGCCATTCGACCACGGCTTTACGGCATCCTCGACGCCGACGTCGCCGCCCGGGCAGGGTGGCGGCCCTTGGATCTTTGTCGCGCGCTGCTCGACGGCGGGGCGAGGACGATCCAAGTACGCGCGAAGCAACTTCCGTCTGGCCCATTGCTGACGCTGTGTGACGAGATCGTTGCTGCCGCCGCTCCGTTCGGTGCCGCGATCATCGTGAACGATCGCCCCGACGTGGCGCGAATGGCAGCGGCCGCCGGCGTCCACGTCGGCCAGGATGACATGGCACCGAAAGCCGTGCGCGCGATCGTCGGTCCAGACATGATTGTCGGCTGGTCCACGCACACCATCGAACAAGTGGCGGCGGCGGTGACCGAGCCGGTCGACTATATTGCCATCGGTCCCGTGTTCGCGACGCACACGAAGCAGACCGGGTACGATCCTGTCGGGTTGGCACTCGTCAGGGCAGCGGCGCACAAGGCCCGGGGAATCCCGGTCGTGGGGATTGGCGGAATTACGCTGGACAATGCGCGGTCTGTCCTCGAGGCGGGAGCCTCGGGTGTGGCGGTCATCAGTGATTTGCTGGTCACCGGCGACCCGCGTACGCGAACGGCAGCGTACGTTCGCGCTCTCGCGTAAGATTGGGGCTGACGCCAGCAACATAGAGAGGAAGGATCGTGGCTGACTCACTCTTTCGCACCAAGTCGATCGACCGCCTCCTCGGCGAGGCGCAGGCCAGCGGCGAGCGGACGCTGAGGCGCACGCTCAGCGGGACGTCGCTCATCGCGCTCGGGATCGGCGCGATTATCGGCGCCGGTCTGTTCGTGCGGACGGCTGCGGCCATTGCGGAGCGGTCGGGCCCGTCGGTGACGCTGGCGTTCATCGTCGCCGCTGTGGGGTGTCTGTTCGCGGGACTCTGCTATGCGGAGTTCGCGTCGATGCTGCCGATTGCCGGCAGCGCCTACACATACTCCTACGCGACGATGGGCGAATTCATCGCGTGGATCATCGGCTGGGACCTCGTGCTCGAGTACGCGGTCGGGGCGGCGACCGTCTCGATCGCCTGGAGCGAGTACTTCAACCGGGTGCTGGGGTACTTCGGGTGGGACATCCCGTACCAATGGCGCCACTCGCCGCTCGAATCGATGGATGGCGTCAGCGGGATCATGAACATCCCCGCGGTGATCATTCTGGCGATTCTGTCGGCGCTGTTGATCAAGGGCACCCGCGAATCGGCGTTCGTCAACAACATCATCGTCATTACCAAGGTCAGCATCGTGCTGCTGGTGATCGCGATCGGCTGGCAGTTCATCAACCCAGCGAACCACACGCCGTTCATCCCGGCGGCGACGACCTATACCACCGCACAGGGGGTCACGCACGCGTACGGCGGCCTGATGGGGATCCTCGGAGCGGCGGGCGTGGTGTTCTTCGCGTTCATCGGATTCGATGCGGTGTCGACGGCCGCGCAGGAAACGAAGAACCCGAGCCGCGACATGCCGATCGGCATCCTCGGCTCGCTGGCGGTCTGCACCGTCCTCTACGTGCTCTTCTCGTACGTGTTGAGCGGCGTGGCGACGGTTGAAGATTTCAGAACACAGGGCAAGGAAGCGTCGGTCGCGTTTGCGATCAGCAACTACATGCACGGCTACGAATGGCTCTCGCGGCTGGTGACGGTCGCGATTCTCGCCGGCTTCTCGTCGGTGATTCTGGTGATGCTGCTCGGCCAGTCGCGCGTCTTCTACGCGATGAGCCATGACGGGCTGGTCCCGAAGATCTTTTCCGACGTGCACCCACGCTTCAAGACGCCGTACAAATCGAACATGCTGTTCTTCGTGTTCACGAGCCTGTTTGCCGCCTTCCTCCCTGAGAACATCGTCGGCGAGATGACGAGCATCGGGACGCTCTTCGCCTTCATCCTGGTGTGCGCGGGTGTGTGGATCATGCGCAATCGCAGACCGGATCTGCCGCGCGGCTTCACCGTGCCTGCGCTCCCGGCGGTCGCGATCCTCGGCATCCTGGTCTGCGGTGCGATGATCTTCGGCCTCGGATGGACCAACTGGCTGCGGCTTGCGGGGTGGCTCATCATCGGGCTTGCGATCTACTTCTCGTATAGCGTGAAGCACAGTGAACTGCGCGGGTCGGCCGGTGCGCCGGCAACAGCAGGGCGGCGCTCCGAGGCGCACTCCTGATCACTCGCCGTACCCTACATCTCATTGCCTGGGTCAGAGGGCCGCGTCTCGCGGTCCTCGCCGTTCTCCTGGTGCTCGCCGGTGGGACGATGGGCTACGTCCTCATCGAGGGCTGGGACGCCTGGGATGCGTTTTACATGACGGTGACGACCGTGACCACCGTCGGTTTTCGAGAAGTGCATCCACTCTCGTGGGCCGGGCAGGGGTTTACGGTGCTGCTGATCGTGGGTGGCGTCGGCACCGCAATCTACACCGCGACGTTGTTGGCGGCCTTTGTCGTGGAGGGCGGCCTGCATCGGCGGTTCGAGCGGCGCCGCATCGCGTCTATGTTGGAACAATTGACAGAGCACTTCATCCTCTGCGGCTACGGCAGGATCGGCAGCATGATCGCGGAGGAGCTCGATCGACAGCGCGTCCCGTTCGTCGTGATCGAACGCGACCCGGAGCGCGTGCATTCGGTCATCGGGCGTGGATGGATTGGCATCGATGCCGATGCCAGCCACGAGGATGTGCTCAGACGCGTCGGCATCGAGCGGGCGCGAGGGCTCATCGCCGCCGTCGGCACCGACGCCGAGAACGTCTACACCGTGCTCACCGCGCGTGTCATGCGTCCGGATCTCTTCATCATCGCGCGCGTCGAATCCGATGACGCGGAGCACAAGCTGCGACGGGCGGGAGCGGACCGCGTGATCTCGCCATATCACATCGGCGCGGCTCACATGGTGCAGACTGCGCTGCGGCCCGCGGTCGTCGATTTCGTGCAGCTCGCGACCGGCGCTGGTCACCTGGATCTGTCGATGGAGCAGGTGCGTGTGGCTGCAGCATCGACGCTGGTGGGAAAGAGTCTGGTCGAATCGGGGATCCGTCAGAAGTTCG
Organism: Vicinamibacterales bacterium; assembly: GCA_035263125.1. Classification (GTDB taxonomy): domain Bacteria; phylum Acidobacteriota; class Vicinamibacteria; order Vicinamibacterales; family UBA2999; genus Gp6-AA40. Next base: position 34,789 of record DATFRP010000135.1, on the reverse strand, counting down.
GCGTGATCATCGTCGCGATCAAGCGAGCCGACAGGTCGATGGAATTCAATCCGCCACCGGAGGCGGTGATTCGAGGCGGCGACGAACTGGTCGTGCTCGGCGGCGCGGACAGCGTGAAAGCACTCGAGGAGATCATTGCGGCATGACGGCACGAGTCCTGGACGGGCAGACACTGGCAATACGGATGCAGGAGGACATCAAACCGGAAGTCGCGGCGTTCAGAACACGACATGGGCGCCCACCCGGACTCGGGATTGTGCTGGCAGGCAGCAACGCCGCGTCCGAGGTCTACGTGAGGAACAAGGTCAAGGCCGGGACCGACGTCGGCTTCCGCGTCGATCTCGAGCGGCTGCCCGAGACCGCATCGCTCGGCGATGCGCTTGCCCTGGTGCAGCGGTTGAACGACAGTCCCGTGCACGACGGGATTCTCGTGCAATCGCCGCTGCCGAAAGCGATGGGCGCCGGCGCGGAGCAGGCGGTGTTCGACACGATTGCCGCGGACAAAGACGTCGACGGCTTCGGCGCCGAGAGCGTCGGCCTGCTCTCGCAGAATCGGCCCACGCTCGTGGCGTGCACGCCGTCTGGCGTGATCGAACTGCTCGTTCGCGAACGAATCCCGATTGCCGGGCGCCATGCCGTCGTGATCGGACGAAGCGACATCGTCGGCAAACCGATGGCGATGCTGCTGCTGCATCGTGATGCGACCGTGACCATCTGCCATTCCAAGACGCCGAACTTGCCGGAGATGTGCCGGCAGGCGGATATCCTCGTTGCAGCAGTGGGGAGGCCGGGCATGGTGACGCGGGAGTTCGTGAAGCCGGGGGCGGTCGTGATCGATGTCGGCATCAATCGCGTGACCGACGCAGCCGTGGCCGCGAAGTTGTTCGATGCCGGATCAGCGAAGCTGAAGTCGTTTCAGTCGAAGGGCTCGGTGCTGGTGGGCGACGTGCATCCCAACGTGGCCGACGTGGCGGGGGCGTTGACACCGGTGCCCGGAGGCGTCGGGCCGTTGACCATCACGATGCTGATGTCGAACACGCTTCGTGCCGCGCGGGCTCGCGTCGGCGATGAAGTGGCGAGCAGCTAGTGTCGGCTCGACCAGTTCACTGATCCCGTCCCTCGATCTGCGCCAACACGGCGCGGACCTGTCGATTCGTATCTTCGAACGAGCCCTCTGTCGATATCACGAAGTCGGCACGACTCGATTTCTCCGCCGTCGAGAGTTGGGCGGCGATGCGCTGCCGAGCCTCCGACTCGCTGATGCCGTCTCGCGTCATCACGCGTCGAATCTGCGTCGCCGGATCGCAACTCGTGAGGATGACGACGTCGAAGTCATGTTCCCGGCCGGCCTCGAACAGAAGCGGGATATCCGCGATGGCGAGGCGCTGATCGGGTGCGAGCGACGAGAACCAGCTGTCGATCGCCGCGCGAACGGCGGGATGAATAATCGCTTCGAGATCCCGGCGGGCGGCGGGGTCATCGAACACGATCGATGCGAGCTTTCTTCGATCGAGTGCCCCCGTGGAATCGAGCACCTGTCGACCGAAACGATCGGCCACCGACGACAACCCAGGCGTACCTGGCGCCACCGCGGCCCGAGCCAGTACGTCGGCATCGATCGTCGGAACGCCCAGCCGCTCGAACTCGGCCCGCACGTGACTCTTGCCCGTCGCGATGCCGCCTGTCAACGCAACCCGTCGCATTACCGTCCCGTTCGGAACCCTGAATCTCGAATGTCAGGGTTCAGTCAGTTCTGCTATCACCGTGTCTTTGGCAGGCGCGATTCGTTCCTCGACGAACGTATTCCACTCGTGGCACTGCGGGCATTGCCAGAGCAGCTCGGTGCTTCGGTAACGGCATCGGACGCAGACGTGAGGATCGAGATAGAAGACAGCGCTGCGCGCGAGCTCGACGTACCGCCGGACCAACGCCGGATCCAGACTGAGCGCTGAGAGCGCGAGCCAGATCTCCTGGTGAATCACGAGCCCATGCGGGTTGTGGGGAAGTGCGTCGAAGAGCAGTTCGAGCGCCTGGCGGTACTGCCCGGCGCTCGACAGATGCCGTGACAGCGCGAGCCGCCCGCGCCAGTCCTGAGGGCTTTGTGCGATATGGCGTTCGCACAGGTCGACGAAGCGTCCCGGCGATCCAAGCGTCCGATACGCGCGCTCGAGACGCTCGAACGCCAGGTACGCGCGATCGGGCAGTGTCCGCACGAGCGTTTCCCACGCGTCGATCGCACCTTGAAGCTGGCCGTGCGCGAGTCGCGAGTCGCCCAGGTGGAGATGCGCGGGCACCGTGCGCGCGTCGATGTCGAGTGCTTCCTGAAACGATCGCGCGGCGGCCGCGCCGTCCCCGGCGCGCGCCTGCGCGCTCCCGATCTCGTTGCACAGGAACCCGAGTATCTGCAGATGCTCCTCGCGGTGCTGTGAATCGATCCTGGCGATCTGCTCGCGGACCCGTGCCGCCTCTGCCCACTGCTGCTGATCCTCGTGGAGCTTCTGCAGGTTCACGAACGCGTAGCGATTCTGCGCGTCGAGCCGGAGCACTTCCTGAAACGCCTCGAACGCGCGATCGACGAAGCCGGCATGCCGGAAGTCGAGGCCGAGACAGAGCAGCACGTACGCCTGTTCGAGCGGCCGCAGATCCGGCCGCTGCAGCAGCGCCTGATGCACGTTGATCGCCCGGCCGACCTGTCCTTTCTGCCGGTACAGGTTGCCGAGAATCATCTGGATCTCGAGCGCGTCGGTGCTGGAGCTGGTGGCCTGTGTCAGCTCGTCGATCGCCTGGTCGGTCTGGTTGTCGACGAGGAAGTTGAGCCCGAGCATGTAGTGAGGCGTCTCGCGGAGGCGCCGTCGATCGATCCAGCGACCGTCGCGCAGTTTGTAGCGTTCCCAGGCCTTGCCGACGACTAGGCCCACCAGCAGCGCCAGCAGGACACCGACGAGAGCGTATTCGGTCATCGCGTGGCGATCTCGCGCCGCTACATCAGCTCGGTGCGCCACAGGTCGTGCAGATGCACGACCCCCAGCACACTCCTCGCCCCATCGACGACGACGAGGGAGGTGATCTTATGCCGCTCGAGGACATTGAGCGCTTCGGCGGCGAGCGTCTCGGGTGCAATGGTGATCGGGTTGCGCGTCATGATGTCGGCCGCCGCTCGCGAGAGCAGGTTGGCGGCGCCCATCATGTGACGACGGAGGTCGCCGTCGGTGATGATGCCAACGAGCACGTCGTGCTCGTCGACGACGCACGACATGCCGAGCTTCTTGCTCGACATCTCGTAGATCACGTCTGGCATCATCGTCGTCGTGCGAACGATCGGTGCCTGATCGCCGCCGGTCATCAGCTGGTCGACGCGCATCAGGCGCTTTCCCAGTTTGCCGCCCGGATGAATGTTGGCAAAGTCCTCCTGCTTGAACCCCTTGGCGACCAGCAGCGTCATCGCCAGCGCGTCGCCGAGCGCGAGCGCTGCGGTCGTGCTGGCGGTGGGCACGAGATTCAGGGGACACGCTTCTTCCGACACGCGGCAGCTGATCACGACGTCAGAGGCCTGCCCCAGGGTTGATGCGCAGTCGCCGGAAATCGCGATCAGCCGCGCGCCCAATCGCTTGATCGTCTCCAGCAATCGCAGAATCTCTTCGGTCTCGCCGCTGTACGACAACGCGACGATCACGTCGTCGGACTGCAGGACACCGAGGTCCCCGTGGATCGCTTCCGCCGGGTGCAGGAAGAACGCGGGAGTGCCGGTGCTTCGAAACGTCGCGGCGATCTTCTGACAGATGATGCCCGACTTGCCGATGCCGGTCAGGATCACACGCCCACGGCACTCGAGAAGGATGCGGACAGCGCGTTCGAATGCGCCATCGACGCTGCCGGCGAGGCCGAGGATGGCATTGGCTTCGATCTGGAGCACGCGCCGGGCAAGGCCGATGTCGATCGTCATGCTCTGACTCCATCCGCCACACGCCCGGCATGATCCGGTTGATCGCTCGCGGCGCGCTCGATGCGTTTGAGTTTCTTCAGCAGCGGTTCGAGAAGATCGAGACGCAGCGCATTGCCGGCGTCGCTCTTCGCCCGTCGCGGATCCTCGTGCACCTCCATGAACAGCGCATCGACTCCGGCGGCGACGCCTGCAGATGCCAGCGGATCGATGTACTGGGCCAGGCCGACGGTCACGCCCTCGCCCCCACCCGGCAGTTGAAGGCTGTGCGTCACGTCGAACACGACCGGGTAGCCAAGCTCGCGAAGCATCGGAAAGGCGCGCATGTCGACGACGAGATTGTTGTAGCCGAAGCTCACACCGCGTTCGGTCACGAGAACCGACTCGTTGCCCTCGGCAGTGATCTTCTGGACGACATGACGCATGTCGTGTGGCGCGAGAAACTGACCTTTCTTGACGTTCACCACTTTGCCGGTACGTGCCGCCGCTACCAGAAGATCGGTCTGCCGTGACAGGAAAGCCGGAATCTGAATGACGTCGACCACCTCGCCGGCAGGGCGGGCGTGGGAGGTTTCGTGGATGTCGGTGAGCACCGGCAGGCCGGTTCGCGACTTGATGTCTGCGAGGGTTCGAAGCCCCGAATCGAGGCCGGGGCCGCGAAACGACGACCGCGACGTGCGGTTGGCCTTGTCGTACGACGCCTTGAAGATCAGCGACATGCCGCACCGCGCGGCGATCTCCTTCAGCGCGGTCGCCAGGTCGAGTGCGTGCGGAGCGCTCTCGATGACACAGGGGCCGGCGATCAGTGCGACCGGCTGTCCCCCGCCGACCACAAAGGCCCCGATGTGAACCGGTTTCACGACGCTATTCTAGTGGACCGTATCAACCTGAGTGTGTGCGAACTGCAACGAGCTTCACACTACGGCTCACGCCGGCCGCGACGTCGGAGCGGCCGGTCGCGCTTGGGACCGACACCCGGGTTAACGATTCACGGTCGCGACATCGGCGGTTTCCAGCCGCCCCGTCTTGTGCCGGTACGCGGCTTCCACAAAGCTGGCAAACAGCGGATGTGGCTTCAACGGCTTCGACTGGAATTCCGGATGGAACTGCACCGCCAGGAACCAGGGGTGCGACGGCATTTCGGCTATTTCGACGAACTTGCCGTCGGGCGAACGGCCCGAAACGCGCATGCCCTGCTCGAGGAGGGGCGCTTCATATAGGCAGTTGAACTCGAAGCGGTGTCGGTGCCGTTCGTTGATGAGCGGCGTGCCGTAGATCCGTTCCGCCATCGACCCGGGCGCGAGCTCGCAGGCGTAACGGCCTAGCCGCATGGTGCCGCCCAACTCGTCGACGCCGAGGAGGTCACGCAGCTTGTAGATCACCTTGTGCGGTGCGTTCTCGTCGACCTCGGTGGAGTCGGCGCCGTCGAGCCCGCAGACGTTGCGCGCGAACTCGACGGTGGCCCACTGGAACCCGTAGCAGATCCCGAAGAAGGGGACCGCACGCTCGCGCGCGTACTCGGCTGCCTTCATCATGCCGCGCGTGCCGCGCGAGCCGAACCCTCCGGGAACGAGGATGCCGTGCGCACCGTCGAGGAGCGCGGTACCGCCTTCCTTCTCGAGCGCTTCGGCTTCGACCCAGTTCAACCGCACCTTCAAGCGGTGCGCGAAGCCGCCATGGAACAGCGCTTCGTTGAGACTCTTGTACGAGTCCTCGTACCCCGTGTACTTGCCGACCACATGGATGACGAGCTCGTCGATGGGATTCTTGATGCGATCGACGAGCTCGTCCCAGGCGTCCGTTCGCGCCTGCGTGAGCGGCAGGCCGAGCTGCTTCAGGACGATCTGATCGAGGCCTTCGGCCTTGAGCACGAGCGGGACTTCGTAAATCGTGTCGACATCCTTCGCCGTGATGACCGCTTCCTCCGGGACATCGCAGAAGAGCGCGATCTTCCGCTTGATGTCGGAATCGAGAAAGCGATCGGTTCGACAGAGGAGCACGTCGGGCTGAATGCCGATCGATCGCAGGTCGCGGACGCTGTGCTGGGTCGGCTTGGTCTTCAGTTCTCCCGCCGTGCCGATGAACGGTACCAGCGTGAGGTGAATGTACAGCGTGTTCTCGCGTCCGACGTCGAGACGGAACTGCCTGATCGCCTCGAGGAACGGCATGCTCTCGATGTCGCCGACAGTGCCACCGATTTCCACGAGCACGACGTCGACGTCGCGGCCGGCGAGACGGATGGCGTCTTTGATCTCGTTGGTGATGTGAGGAATGACCTGCACGGTGCGACCGAGGTAGTCGCCGCGCCGCTCTTTCTGGATGACCGAGAGGTAGATCTTTCCGGTCGTCCAGTTGCTGTTGCGCGTCGCGACCATGCTGGTGAAGCGTTCGTAGTGACCGAGATCGAGGTCCGTTTCCGCGCCGTCGTCGGTGACGTACACCTCGCCATGCTGATACGGGCTCATCGTGCCGGGATCGACGTTGATGTACGGATCGAACTTCTGCAGCGCCACGGTGTAGCCGTGGTCCTCGAGCAGCCGCCCGATCGATGCCGCTGCCAGCCCCTTTCCGAGCGAGGACACGACACCGCCGGTTACGAATACATACTTCACAGGCTTCACCGGTCGTCCGTCAGCTCGTTGGGTCATGCCACCTCACATGTGCGCGGCCGTCGTCGTACGGCGGCGGACGCGTTCCAGATCTTCAGGGGTATCCACTTCGATCGACTCGAAGCGGGTTTCCACGGCGCGAATGCGGAATCCGTGTTCGAGCGCACGCAGCTGCTCCAGCGATTCGGAACGTTCGAGCGGCGTCTGATCCAGAGCCGCAAAAGTCAGGAGGAAGTCGCGGCGGTAGCCGTACAGGCCGATATGCTTGAAGGCCCGACCGCCATCGCGCTGATAGGGAATAGGCGCACGGGAGAAATACAGCGCGTGGTCGTGTGCGTCGACGACGACCTTCACGATGTTCGGGTTCGTGAAGTCCGCCGGATCCGAGATCGCCAGACGCAGCGTGGACATCACCAGCGAGCGATCGGCTGTCAGCGGCTCGATCGTCTCGGTGATCATGTCCGGCTCGACGAGCGGGAGATCGCCCTGGACGTTGACGACGACATCACAGGCCAGCTCGCGAGCAACCTCGGCGATGCGGTCCGTCCCCGTCCGATGTCCCGATCCTGTCATTCGAACCACGCCGCCGAATTGCTCGACCGCCGTCGCAATCCTCGGGTCGTCGGTGGCCACGACGACGGCGTCAACGCCCCGGGCGCGGGCGGCGCGCCGGTAGACGTGCTCGATCATCGGACGTCCGTCGATCTCTGCCAGCGGTTTTCCCGGGAAGCGGGTCGAATCGTATCGGGCGGGGATGAGGGCGACGATGTGCGGGGGCTGTGACGTTCTTTTGAAGGGATCCGGGAACGAAACAGGGTGCACGGTGAATCATAGCACGCCGCTTGAGACGTCACGGGGTGTTTGCTCCGCTGGTTTCGGCCGAAATGCTAAGATGAACTGTCGATCCAGCCGTGACGTGGAAGCTGTACGCGCTGTTGTCGGGAGGGGCCTTCGTGGCGACGTACCTGGTGTCGGCGCCGGGGACGTTGACACCTGCGCAGCCGCGCGTTCAGTCGGCCGCAACGACGGTCTCACCGCGAGTCACGGGTGACGTCGACATGCAGGCGCTGGCCGATCATCTGGCGTCTCGCGTTCGCAGCGACACGAGCTATCGGGCGCCCACACGAAATCCGTTTGAGTTCGTGGAGCATCGCGCCGCGCCGAAACAGGTCATTGCCCCAAGGCCGATCGAGGCGCCACCGGCGTTTGTGCCCCCGCCTCCTCCGTCGATCAATCTGACAGGAATCGCCTCGGATCACGTCGACGGTGCGCTGCAACGCACCGCGATCTTCAGTTCACCGAGCGGTGTCATGCTGGCTCGCGAGGGCGAGATGGTCGGCGGGCTGTTTCGCGTGGTGTCGATCGACGAAGATGCCGCGACGCTCGAGCAGGTCAGCGACGGAACCAAGCTGCGACTCTCGCTGCGACGCTGATCCTGCTCGTTAGACCCTTACCAGCCGTACTTCGCGGATCGCTTTGAGCTGTCGGAGTTCGTCGAGCACCGCATCGGGGATCGGTGCGGTCTCGTCGACAATCACGACGCCGATGGCGCGATCGCGGTCCCGTCCGAGCGCGAAGGTCGCGATGTTGACGTGATGTCTGCCGAGAATGGTGCCGACATCGCCAATCACGCCCGGTTGATCGGTGTTGCAGATCACGATCATCGTGCCTTCGAGCGGCGCCTCGACCGAGATGCCGTCGAGCAGGACCAGCCTCGGCGAGGAGCGTTCGAACACGGCACCTTCGATCCAGCGCTCGCCCTCGGTCGTGCGCAGCACCACGGAAATCAGGCTGGTGTAATTGCGCTGTCGCGTGCTGTGCGACTCGACGATCTCGATGCCGCGTTCTGCGGCGACCGTCGACGCGTTGACCAGCGTGATGCCCGTCGACAGAATCGGCTTGAACAAACCTGCGAGGACGGCGTTGACGATCAAAGTGTTCTTGGTCGCCTTGCTGCCCTTGTCCTCTGCGGCCGGATCTCCGTAGTAGCGCACGCTGACCGCATGCACGTGGTTGTCGTTCATCTGCGCAATGAACGTGCCCATGCGTTCGGCCAGGCTCGCAAACGGCATCAGCCGTTTGAATTCCTCTGTCGACAACGACGGGAAATTGACGGCATTGCGGATCACGCCGTCCTTCAGGAAGTCGCGCAGTGCGGTCGCTGTCTCGACGCCGACCAGCTCCTGCCCTTCGCGGGTGGAGGCGGCAATGTGCGGGGTGGCGACGACCTGCGGCATCTTCTGCAGGCGATGGTCGACGGTAGGTTCCGTATCGAAGACGTCCAGTCCTGCGCCGGCAACCTGGCCCGATTCGATCGCGTCGGCCAGCGCCCGCTCGTCGATCAGGTCGCCGCGCGCGGTGTTGATGATGCGGATGCCTTTCTTGGCGCGAGCCAGGCGCTCGGCGTTGACCATCCGACGCGTCTGCGGCGTCGAGGGCATGTGCAGGGAGACGTAGTCGGCGCGCTCGAAGACCGCGTCGAGCGACATCAGCTCGACGTCGAGATCGCCGGCGATCTGTTCAGAGATGAACGGGTCGTGCGCGATGATACGCATCCCGAATGCGGCAGCCCGCCTCGCGACCTCCTGGCCGATGCGGCCGAGACCCACGAGCCCGAGCACCTTGTCGCGCACCTCCTCGCCGAGGAATTTCTTCTTCTCCCACTTGCCCTGCTTCATCGCAGAGTCGGCGGCAGGAACGTGACGCGCAAGCGCCATCACGAACCCCATCGCGAGCTCCGCCACGCTGACGCTGTTGGCACCGGGCGCGTTCATGACCACGATCCCCTTGGCGCTCGCGGCCGACACGTCGACGTTGTCGACGCCGGTGCCGGCGCGTGCGATCACCCGAAGTGACGGTGCGGCGTTGATGATCGCGGGCGTGACCTTGGTGGCGCTTCGGACGACGATCGCATCGGCGTCGGCGATGTCGAGTGCGAGTTGCTCGGGGGCGCGGCCGGTGCGGGCATCGATCTCCCACCCTTCAGCGCGTAACAGGTCGAGAGCGGATGCGGGAAGATCGTCGGCGACGAGGATTTTCACGAGACGAAAAGTATAATCGTGCGCTTGAGATGAGCACGAGCGTGCGAGAGCGAGTCGTCGCGTCGGGACCGACGACTGAACGGCAGCCGCTCGATTCCCACATCTACGTCGGATCAGTAACGCGCGCACTACGATGGTGCAAACCGCTAAAAGCCTCAGGTTTTTCCTGTAGCGAGCGCGTCTGATGACCTGTTTTCAACAGGGTTTTCCACAGAAGTTGTTGATACGTCAATCGAGCGCTGGGGGACAGTGCCCTAAGGCTGGCGCTTGGAGGAACGCATGAATCGCAAAGTGACAGTGGTTGGCGGCGCAGGCAATGTCGGGATGACGGTCGCGCGCGCGATTGCCGAAAAGGAACTCGCCGACGTCGTGATCATCGACATCGCCGAGCAGAAGGCGGCGGGTGTCGCGCTCGACATCTACGAGACCTGTCCGATCATCGGGTCCGACGCGCGGCTGGTCGGCGGTGCCGACTGGAGTGCCGCGTCGGGCTCCGACATCGTCGTGATTACATCGGGCAAGCCGCGCAAGCCAGGGATGAGCCGCGACGATCTCGTGCGCGACAACTTCGAGATCATGAAGAGCATCGCGCCCAACGTCGTGCAGCACTGTCCGAATGCGATCATCGTTCCAGTTGCCAATCCGCTGGATGCGATGTCGCAGGCGTTGTATCGGCTGACGAAGTTCCCCCGTGAGCGGATTATCGGGATGGCCGGCGTACTCGACTCGGCGCGCATGAGCACGTTCGTCGCGATGGAATTGGGCGTCTCGGTCGAGAACGTGCATTCCTTCGTACTGGGTGGACACGGTGACACGATGGTGCCGCTCCCGCGCTATTCGACGGTCGCCGGCATCCCGATCACCGAGCTGCTTCCGAAGGACCGCATCGACGCGATCGCCAAACGCACGGCCGATGGCGGCGCGGAAATCACGAAGCTTGTCGGCACGAGCGCGTGGTATGCCCCCGGTCAGGCCGCGGCGGAGATGTGCGAGGCGATCCTCAAGGACAAGAAGAAGATCCTCCCATGCTCCGTGTTCCTGCAGGGCGAGTATGGGATTCGAGATCTGTTCGTCGGTGTGCCGGTGAAGCTCGGCGCGCGCGGTGTCGAGCAGATCATTCAGATCAAGCTGAGTGCCGAGGAGGATGCGGCCTTGAAGAAATCGGCGGCGGCGGTGAAAGAGCTCGTCGACGTGATCGGGATGTAGGCAGGCACCGCAACGAAGGAGGCGGGTCTAAAGACCCGCCTCCACTACGTTCGCTGACAGACGTCCTATTTTCCAGACGGCGGAGGAGCGGCAGGTCCGCCGGCCGGCGGTGCACCGGCGGGCGGCGCACCGGCTGGTGGTCCACCGCCACCAGGTCCGGCGCCCCTCGGAGGAGGCGGCGCGCCCGGGCTGCCGGGCGCCACGACCGGGATCGCGGCGCCGCGATGGCAAGTGGCACACCCGACTTGAGCGACCTGGTCGGCCTGCTTCGCCGGGACGGCCTTCTGTACTGTTGGATTGATCGCGCGAACCATCTGCATCATCGCGCGCGCCACGTTCTTGGTCGGTTTCGTGTCGCCGGCGAAGTCGTTCATCGGATCGCCGGGACCGTTGAAGACGTGACAATGGTTGCAGGTCACGCCCAGGGCGGCAGAGAAGTTCTGCATCGCCTGAAGCAGCTGCGGCCGCGCGATGTCCTTGGGAAACACCTGCAGATTCTGCAGCGGCGGTTGCGGAGCTCCGGCACCGCCGCGACCCTGCGCGGCGCCCTGCGGCGCCTGCGCGACGCCGACGACTGACGTGGCGAACACGAAGACGCCGATCGTGATTGCCTTGAACACGTGACGGTTCATGCCGATCCCCTCCCTGAAGGTGCCGGTATCGATGAGAAAACTCGCGGGAATTGTAACGCATCCGCCTTCGCCTGCGGCTTCGGCGGGACGTGGGGCTACAATCGCGCGCGATGGTTGTTCACATTGTCTTCTGGCGGTTGCACGAGCGCTCGGCGAATGGGCTGACCAAGCATGACAACGCCCGTGAGATGAAACGCCGATTTGAAAGACTCGCCGGCGTCATCCCTGGGTTGATCCGTTGCGTCGTCGGCATCGATTTCGCGCACACACCCGATTCGGCAGACGTGGCGTTGTATTCCGAGTTCGAGTCGCGCGCTGCGTTCGATGCGTATCAACCGCATCCTGCCCACCAGGAGATCGTCGCGTTTCTCAAGGACGTTCGAACCGAACGTCGCGTCGTCGATTACGAAGTGTGATCCCACGCGCGCGAAGCGCGCGGCCCTTCGTGCCGCGCCCTTGACGCTTCGCGACGGCCCTGAGTACGATGTCTCGCTACTTAGAGCCGTTCTGGAGCCGCACACTCCCCAGTGAAAATTCACGAGTATCAAGCCAAGACAGTCCTCGCGCGTTTCGGCGTCCCCGTGCCGCGCGGTGAGGTTGCGACATCGTCAGCCGAGGCCGGCGCGATCGCCCGCCGTCTCGGTGGCCCCATCAGCGTCGTCAAAGCGCAGATTCACGCCGGCGGACGAGGGAAGGGTGGCGGCGTCAAAGTCGCCAAGTCGCCGGAAGAGGCCGAGCAGCTCGCCCGGCAGATGATCGGCATGACGCTCGTGACGCACCAGACCGGTCCCGAGGGACGGAAAGTCGGGCGGGTGCTCATCGAAGAAGGGCTGCAGATCGATCGCGAGTTGTACGTCAGCGTCCTGCTCGATCGGGCGGCCGCGCGTCCGGTCATCATCGCGAGCGCCGCCGGCGGGATGGACATCGAAGAAGTCGCAGCCAAGGAACCGCACAAGATCCTGCGCGAACACGTCAACCCCGGTGTCGGCATTCTGCCGTTTCAGTCCCGCAAGCTGGCATTCGGGATGGGCCTCGGCGCCGAGGCGGCGCTGAAGTTCGTGAAGCTGCTGCAGGCGGTCTACAAAGCGTTCATCGAGACCGACGCCTCGATGATCGAAATCAACCCGCTGATTCTCACCAAGGGCGGAGATCTCCTGGCGCTCGATGCCAAGGTCAGCTTCGACGACAACGCGCTCTATCGGCATCCCGACATCCGCGAACTGCGCGACATCAGTGAAGAGGATCCGCTCGAGGTCGAGGCCTCGACGTTCTCGCTGAACTACATCCGCCTCGACGGCACCATCGGCTGCATGGTCAACGGCGCCGGACTGGCCATGGCCACGATGGACATCATCAAGCTTGCAGGCGGTGAGCCGGCGAACTTCCTCGATGTCGGCGGCGGTGCGAATGCCGAACAGATCAAGAACGCGTTCCGCATCCTGATGGCCGACAAGAACGTGAAAGCGGTCCTCATCAACATCTTCGGCGGAATCCTGCGCTGTGACGTGCTCGCCGCCGGTGTGATCGCGGCCGTGACCGAACTCGGCGTGCGCGTACCGATCGTGATCCGGATGGAAGGTACCAACGTCGAAGAAGGCAAACGGATGCTGCGTGAAAGCGGCCTCAACTTCACGACGGCCGATTCCATGGGCGAAGCTGCGGACCGCGTCGTCGCCCTCGCCAAGTAGACCCGATGGCAGTTCTCATCGATACACGCACACGCCTCATCGTCCAGGGGCTCACCGGACGAGAAGGGACGTTTCACGCAAAAGCGGCCGCTGCATACGGCACGAAAGTGGTCGGCGGTGTTACGCCCGGCAAGGGTGGGGCGACCCACGAAGGGTGGCCGATCTTCAACAGCGTGCACGATGCGATGCGCGAGACCGGCGCCAACGCGAGCGTCATCTTCGTGCCGCCGCCGTTTGCAGCCGATGCCATCATGGAGGCGACCGACGCTGCCATCCCTCTCGTCGTGTGCATCACCGAGGGTATCCCGACCGCCGACATGTTGAAGGTGATGGAGTTCATGCACGGCTCTCGCACGCGGCTCATCGGGCCGAACTGTCCCGGCGTCATCACCGCCGGTCAGGCGAAAGCGGGCATCATTCCTGGCCACATCTGCAAGGAAGGACGAATCGGCATCGTCTCGAAGAGCGGCACGCTGACCTACGAGGCGATCCACCAGTTGACGAAACAGGGGATGGGGCAGACAACCTGCATCGGCATCGGCGGAGATCCGCTGATCGGGACCAGCTTCATCGACGCACTGCGTCTGTTCGCAGCCGACTCCGAGACCGAGGCCGTCGTCATGATCGGCGAGATCGGCGGCACCGCAGAACAGGAAGCGGCCGCGTTCATCGCCAAAGAGTTCCGCAAGCCGGTGGTCGGATTCATTGCCGGTCAGACTGCACCGCCGGGACGGCGCATGGGTCACGCCGGCGCGATCATCGCGGGCGGACAGGGCACCGCTGCCGAGAAGATGGACGCGTTGTCGACGGCCGGCGTCCATGTGGTGAAGAGCCCCGCGGACATGGGCACCAGGATGCGCGAAGCACTCGGCCACTAACCTTATGGAACGAACATTCGCAATCATCAAACCCGACGCCGTTGAGCGACGGCTCGCCGGGACGATCCTCGCGCGGATCGAAGCTGCAGGCTTCACCGTTCGCGCGATGCGGCTGCATCACCTGACGAAGAAGGAAGCCGAAGGCTTTTACGCGGTGCACCGCGAACGCCCCTTCTTTGGCGGTTTGACCGACTTCATGTCGTCAGGTCCATGCGTGCTGCTGGCCCTCGAAGCGCCTGATGCGATCAAGAAGTGGCGGGCGACCATGGGCGCGACCGATCCGGCCAAGGCCGAGGCGGGAACTCTGCGCAAGGAGTTCGGCACGTCGATCGAGCGCAACGCCACGCATGGCTCTGATGCGCCTGAGACTGCTGCATTCGAGCTCGGCTACTTCTTCCGGGGCATGGAGCTGATCTAACGGGGTCGGGAGTCATTTTCGGGACATTCGATCGAAAATGACTCCCGACCCCGTTAGGCTGTAAGCATGGGACGACTGCTCATCGTACTCGGCCTTTTGGTTGCGGGTGTCGGACTGCTGGTCTCGCTCGGGCTGCCGATCGGACGGCTTCCCGGTGACATCACCATCCGGCGCGGCAACTTCACGTTCTACTTTCCGCTGGTGACGTCGATCGTCGCCAGCATCGTCTTGACGATCATCATGATGCTGTTCTCCAGGCGCTAGAAGGGGATGCATTCACCGAGGGAGTTCCGGCAACGACGAGCGTCCCGAAGCGGTGCTGCCGGCCGCGACATCGGCGCGGCCGGTCCCGATTCTCGAAAGACGTACCAGTAGATGCCGTCGATCAAATCGGATACGTGGATCCGCAAGATGGCGCTCGAGCACGGGATGATCGAGCCTTTCGAGGATCGCCAGGTGCGCAACGGCGTGATCTCGTACGGCCTCTCGTCGTACGGCTACGACATCCGGGTGGCCGATGAGTTCAAGGTGTTCACGAACATCAACAACACGGTCGTCGATCCGAAGAATTTCGACGACCGTTCGTTCGTGGACATGAAGACCGACGTGTGCATCATCCCGCCCAACTCGTTCGCGCTCGCCAAGACGGTCGAGTATTTCCGCATTCCTCGTGACGTGCTGACGGTCTGCGTGGGCAAGTCGACTTACGCACGGTGCGGGCTGATCGTGAACGTCACGCCGTTCGAGCCCGAGTGGGAAGGGTTCGTCACGCTCGAGATCTCGAACACGACGCCGCTGCCCGCCAAGGTGTACGCGAACGAAGGGATCTCGCAGGTCCTCTTCTTCCAGAGCGATGAGGTGTGCGAAGTCTCCTACGCGGATAAGAAGGGCAAGTATCAGGGCCAGAAGGGGCTGACGCTGCCGCGGCTGTAGCGACCGTGTAGGCCGGGCCTGTTCTCTAGGCCCGGCCTACACGGTCGCTGCCCCTATATAATTGACAACAGATGTTTCGGTTCGTCCCTGCCGCTGATCTCTTCAATCACGACACCGACCTGCATAACCAGGTTTCGCATTAGGTCGCATGCCGCCTCGTACTGAGCCAGCGCGCGGCATGCGCGACTTTCTCCCGGAAGACGTCCGGCGACGCGAGTTCGTCATCGGCGTGATCAAAGGTGTGTACGAGCGCTACGGGTTCGAGCCGCTCGAGACGCCAGCCGCCGAAAACCTCGAGACGTTGATGGGCAAGTACGGCGAGGAGGGGAATCAGCTCATTTTCAAGATCCTCAAGCGCGGGGAGCACGAGGTGAGTGGTGAAGCGGACCTCGCGCTTCGCTACGACCTGACGGTGCCGCTGGCGCGGGTGATCGCGCACCACCAGGCGAAGCTGCCGCGCTTGTTCAAGCGATATCAGATTCAGCCCGTCTGGCGCGCAGATCGCCCGGCGCGCGGACGCTTTCGCGAGTTCTTCCAGTGCGACGTCGACTCGTTGGGATCAACGTCGCCGATTGTCGAGGCGGAGCTCTGCGCGGCGGTCTCGGACGCGCTCTCCGGGTTGGGATTCAGGGACTTCACCATCAGGGTGAACCATCGGCAGTTGCTGACGGCGATCTTGAATCAGGCATCGATTCCCGAGCCATTGCACGGGACAGCGCTCGTGGCGGTCGACAAGCTGGACAAGATCGGCCCCGATGGTGTCAGGGCGGAGATGGTGTCCCGCGGAATTGCGGCGGAGTGCGCAGCGACACTGCTCGATACGTTTGCGTTCATACGCAATGAGCAGCTCGGGAGCCGGAGTGTCCTCACGGACGAAGCGGCACTCGCGTCATTTGAAAACGTTGCCGCGATCTTCGATCTCGCGTCGGGCACGAGCGCGGACGGGCACCTGCAGTTCGACCCGAGCCTGGCGCGTGGCCTGTCGTACTACACAGGCGCGATCATGGAGATCAACGTGCCTGATCTCGCCGGCAGCCTCGGTGGCGGCGGGCGCTACGACAACCTGGTGGGCATGTTCCTCGGACAGACGATTCCCGCGTGCGGCTTCTCGCTTGGTCTCGAGCGCATCCTCGTCGTCATGGGTGAGCGCGGGATGTTCCCTGCGTCGGTGAAGAATACGCCGGCGGACGTGATGACCGCGGTCTTCGACCCGAAGGACGCCCCGCATGCGCTACGCGTCGCCGCGACGCTCCGGCGCGCGGGACTGCGCGTGATCACCTACCCCGAGCCCGACAAGATCGGCAAGCAGATCAAGTACGCTGATGCACGCGGCATCCCCTTTGTCGCGATCCTGGGCGGTGATGAGATCGGCAACGGGACCGTCACCATCAAAGACCTGGCACACCAGACGCAGACCACTTACGACCAGGCCGCGGCGGGCGCCGCGATTCTCGAGGGATTGAAGCATCGTGGCTGAACAGCTAGGCGACCTGACACGCACCCACACGTGCGGCGAGCTCCGCTCCGAGCACGTCGGCGGCGACGCCGTTCTCCTGGGCTGGGTGCATCGGGTCCGCGATCTCGGCGGATTGCTCTTCATCGACATCCGTGACCGCTGCGGCGTGACGCAAGCGGTCTTCGACAAGGACGATGAGGCGCTGATGGCGAAGGCCAAGCGGTTGAGATCCGAGTATGTGATCGGAGTCTGCGGCCGGGTGCGGCGGCGATCCGATGACACGGTCAACCCGAAGCTCCCGACCGGTGACGTCGAGGTCGTGGTGCAGCGGCTCGCGCTGTTGAACGAAGCGAAGACGCCGCCGTTTCCCATCGCCGACGATTCGCCGGTCTCGGAAGACGTCCGTCTGAAATACCGCTACCTGGACCTGCGTCGGCCCCGGCTGCAGGCGAACATCATCCTTCGGCACCGCCTCGCGCAACTGGTGCGCCGGTACTTCGACGACAACGGGTTCCTCGAAATCGAAACGCCGATCCTGACCAAGTCGACGCCTGAAGGCGCGCGCGACTACCTCGTTCCAAGCCGCGTGCATCCGGGCGAGTTCTTCGCGCTGCCGCAGTCGCCGCAGCTCTTCAAGCAGATCCTGATGATCGCGGGCATGGATCGCTACGTGCAGATCTGCAAGTGCTTCCGCGACGAAGACCTGCGCGCCGATCGCCAGCCCGAGTTCACGCAGGTCGACGTCGAGATGTCGTTCGCGCGGCCCGAGACGATCTTCGGTGTCATCGAGCCGCTGATGAAGAAGATCTTCGGCCTGATCAACCGCGAGATCGAGATTCCGTTTCCGCGGATGCCGTATGCCGAGGCGATGGCGAAGTACGGATCGGACAAGCCCGATCTGCGCTGCGGCATGCCGATTCAGGATTTCGGCGGGATATTCCGCGAGTCGCCGTTTCGCGTGTTCCGCGAGATTGTCGCCGGTGGTGGCACGGTGCGCGGCTTCGTCGTGCCCGGAGCAGGTGGGTACTCGCGCAGCGAGGTCGATGGGATCATCAACGCCGAGAAGGCCGCCGGACGGCATGTGACATGGGCGCGTCGGGCGGAAGACGGTACGATCACCAGCTCGATCATGAAGGCCCTCGGTGAGGAGGGCGTGCGACAGATGCTGGACGCCACCGGTACCAGCCAGGGCGGGCTCCTGTTCGTTCAGGCGGGAGAGCCGGATACCGTGTCGAAGCAACTCGGCGCGCTGCGACTGGCGATTGCGAAGAAGGACGGGCTGCTCAAGCCGGACGAGTACGCGTTCACCTGGGTGGTCGATTTCCCGCTGCTCGAATGGGACGCGGAAGAGAAGCGGTACGTGTCGATGCACCATCCGTTCACGTCGCCTCACGACGCCGATCTGCCGCATCTGGCCGACCATCCTGGCCGGGTGCGGGCCAAGGCGTATGATCTGGTTCT
Source organism: Vicinamibacterales bacterium (assembly GCA_035263125.1). Lineage (GTDB taxonomy): Bacteria > Acidobacteriota > Vicinamibacteria > Vicinamibacterales > UBA2999 > Gp6-AA40. The sequence continues at coordinate 16,527 of DATFRP010000135.1, read as the reverse complement.
GAACGGCAGCGAGATCGGCGGCGGCAGCATCCGTATTCACGACGCGTCGATGCAGAGCCGCATCTTCTCGCTGCTCAACATCAGCGCCGAGGAGGCGAAGCTGCGGTTCGGATTCTTTCTCGAAGCGCTGGAGTACGGCACCCCGCCGCATGGCGGCATCGCGCTCGGCCTCGATCGGATCGTCGCGCTGCTCTCGAACGAAAGCTCGATTCGTGAGGTCATCGCGTTTCCAAAGACCGCGGCTGCAGTCGACCTCATGTCCGATGCGCCCTCGTCTGTCGATCAGAAACAGCTGAGGGAGCTGCACCTGCAGATTCGAAAGACGTGAAGAAGATTTCACTGCCCCAGGCAGGCATCGAGACGCTGTACGGCGCTCACGACGGCAACCTCAAGCACATCGAGTCGCTCTTCGGTGTCCAGATCAGGACGCAGGGTGACGAACTCATTGTGGAGGGTGAGAAGAGCGCCGAGGGCCGCGTCGAGCGGGTCTTCGACCAGCTGACGAATCTCATGGCCGAAGGGTACGAGCTGCGAAACGGCGACGTGAAGACGGCGGCGCAGCTGATCGCGGAGAATCCTGCCGTCAATCTGCGCGAGTATTTCTTTCGCGAAGGGCAGAAGCAGCCTGAAGGGACTCGCCGCCGGGTCAATCCGAAGAGCAGCAACCAGCGCCGGTACCTCGACGCGATCGAACGCTTCGACATCGTCTTCGGCGTCGGCCCTGCCGGCACCGGGAAAACGTATCTGGCGATGGCGCAGGCCGTCAGCTATCTGCTCGCGAAGAAGGTCAATCGAATCATCCTGGCGAGACCTGCGGTCGAAGCCGGCGAGAAGCTCGGGTTCCTGCCTGGCGACCTTCAGGAGAAAGTGAACCCGTATCTTCGGCCGCTCTACGACGCGCTCTACGACATGATGGACACCGAGCGCGCCAATCGGCTCGTCGAGCGCGGCACGATCGAGGTGGCGCCGATTGCGTTCATGCGCGGCCGCACGCTGAACGATGCGTTCGTGATCCTGGACGAAGCGCAGAACACGACCTCCGAGCAGATGAAGATGTTCCTGACGCGTCTGGGCTTCGGCTCGAAGGCGGTCGTCACCGGTGACATCACCCAAATCGATCTCCCGAACCCCCGGAGCTCGGGGCTGGTCGAAGCGCTGCGGATCGTGAAGGACATCGAAGGCATCGGTTTCATCTACTTCGATGAGCGTGACGTGGTGCGCCACAAGCTCGTGCAGCAGATCGTGAAAGCGTACGACGCCTATTCGGGCGGCGGGCGTGGGCAGTCGTAGTCGGTCCCCTGGTGGTTTGGCCGTCGACGTCGTCACGACCGGCGTCACCAAAGCACCAGGCCTCGCGCGATGGCTCGGGTCGGTGGCTCCCGCTCGTGCGCGTGGAACGGTCACCGTTGCCCTGGTGTCAGACGCCCGCGTCCGTGCGCTCAACCGCCGTTTCCGGCGAAAAGACCGCGTAACAGACGTCCTGTCGTTTCCCGCCGATGAGCCGGGCAACCTCGGCGATGTCGTGATTGCTACGGGAGTTGCGGCCCGTCAGGCGGTCGAGGTGGGCCATCCCGTGCAGGCTGAGTTTCGTGTGCTGGCCCTTCATGGTTTGCTGCATCTTCTTGGCTATGATCACGAGCACGATGATGGCCGGATGGCTCGGCTGGAACGCCGCCTTCGTCTCAAAGGCGGTCTCGGTGAGGGATTGATCGAACGGAGTCGGAAGTGACCGTGAGTCCCGACCCCATTTCCCTCATGGCTCGATGACGCCGCTCATTCTGTTCCTGCTCGGCTGCGCGACGGTGTTCCTGGGAACCATCCAGGCGGCATTCAGTGCGCTCATGCGACTGTCGCTCCGCCTGATGGCAGAGCGCGGCGGCCGCGACGATCGCCTGGGGCAGTACCTCGACGAACCGCTCGAACTCTTCATCCCGGTCAGGGTCCTGATCGGCGTCTGCACCGTGCTCGCCGGCGTGCTCATCGCCCGTCTGAGCGACGTGCGTGACGCGCTTTCGGTCGTGACGTTCATCGTCTCGCTGGTCGCATTCGTCGTGGTCTGCGAGCACCTGCTGCCGATGCTGATCGTCCGGCGTGATCCCGAGCGCCTTCTCGACGTGCTGCTCCCGGCCTTTCATGCGGTGGCGAAGCTCCTCGTGCCGATCACCACGGTGCTCTTCGATTTGATCGCGCGGAGGGAGCGCGACACGAACGGCAACGGACATACCGCCGACGCCACGGTTCAGCCGGCGACGAGCGACAAGGAGCCCGACGAGGGGACGATCTCCGAGGCGGAAGGACGCGAGCTCCTGCAGTCGATCGTCGACTTCACGGAGACCGTTGCCCGCGAGGTGATGACGCCCCGCCCCGATATCATCGCCGTCCGCGTCGATGCGACGTTGCAGGATCTACGAACGGTGTTTCGCGAAGAACAGTACTCGCGGATGCCGGTGTATCGCGACAACCTCGACAACATCGTCGGCATCGTGTTCGTCAAGGACCTGGTGGCGCTGCCGCCTGGCACCGAACCGCCGATGACGACGCTGATGCGCGCGGCGCATTTCGTGCCCGAGAGCAAACGTGTCTCCGAACTCCTCAAGGAAATGCAGCGGCGCCAGACGCAGATGGCGATCGTGGTCGACGAGTACGGCGGCACCGCCGGACTCGTGACCGTCGAGGACCTGCTCGAAGAGATCGTCGGTGAGATTCGAGACGAATACGACGTCGAAAGCGAAACCGTCACCGACGAGGGGAACGGCACGTTCGTCTTCAGCGGTAAGGTCAGCGTCGACGAGGTCCGCGATCGTCTGAACGTCGATATCGAGCGCGAAGGGTTCGAAACAGTGGGCGGCTATCTTCTTTCGCAACTCGGCCGGATGCCGTACGTGGGTGAGACGTTCGAGGTCGGCGACCTCTCGTTCGAGGTGCTCGAGGTCGAGCGCCGACGCATCACAAAAGTGCGGGCGCGCCGCCGTGAGCACAGGCCGGAAGCGGTCGGCCAGTAGAGGCAGGTTCTTGAAATCCGGCTTCGTTTCCTTCGTCGGCCGTCCGAACGCCGGCAAGTCCACGCTGCTGAACCGCATCATCGGCCAGAAGCTGGCGATCGTCTCCGACAAGCCCCAGACCACGAGAACTCGTGTTGTTGGTGTCAAGAACGTCGCGGAGGGTCAGGTCGTATTCGTCGATACCCCGGGGGTTCACAAGCCGACGCATCGGATGAACGTACGCATGGTGGATGTCGCGCTCGAAGCGATGCGAGAGGTCGACGTGCTCACGCTGATCCTCGATGTGTCGGTCAGGCAAGGGGCTGGCGACCGTCACATGCTGGAGCTCATGAAGGACGTCACCACGCCGACGATCCTCGCGCTCAACAAAATCGATCTGATCGCAAAGCCGAAGCTGCTGCCGATCATCGACCAGTATCGACACGCGCACCCGTTCGTCGAGATCGTTCCGATCTCCGCGGTCGACGGCACGAACGTCGACACGTTGGAGCGACTGATCCTGCAGTACCTCCCCGAAGGGGAGCCCATCTACCCGGCCGACTATCTGACCGATCAGACCGAGCGGTTCTTCGTCGGCGAGATCGTGCGCGAGCAGGTGCTGCAGCACACGCACGACGAGCTGCCGTTCTCCACCGCGGTCGTCGTGGACAAGTTCGACGACGCCGAACACGACCGGCCGATGCAGCTGTACTGCACGATTCTGGTCGATCGCGAGTCGCAGAAGCCGATCGTGGTCGGGAAGGGCGGAGCGATGATCAAGACGATCGGCACGGCCGCCAGGCTCGCGCTCGAGGAGCACTTCGAGCGCCGGGTGTTTCTGGATCTCCACGTGAAGGTGAAATCCGAGTGGCGCGACGATGAACGCCTGCTCGACGAGATCGGCGTGCAGAACGCCGGCCGCTAGCGGCCGCGGAGGATCAGCGACAGGACGGTTGCGAGCGCGGCGAACTGCCCCAGCCACAAGAGCAGCGTCCACTTCATCAAGTCCGCCCGTACGTTCACCATGTCCTGACGGATCCCGGCCAGGCCATCGTGGAGCTCGAGCCGGAGCCCTGCGATTTCCTGATTGAGTCGCCGCTCGTATCGGTCGGTCGAAAATTCCTGGTACGCCGTGAACATATCGACGAGTCCTTCTGAGGCTTCGATCCCGAGCCTCGTCTTGAGGACGACTGGCACGATCTGCGTGGACATGGAGACACTCCGCTCTCGCACCCAGCCTGCCGACGACGATGCCATCGTCCGTTCTAACAGTCAATGACAAGAGATCCTCGGACTGAGGCCCGCCCGTGCTACATTTGGCGTTTTGTGGGTTGACGAAAATTCATGCCGGCGCAGCGCAGAATCGACCTCGTCCTCGACTCCGTCAAACGGCTGCTGCGCATTGGTGCCACTGCCAATCTGCTGAACCTTCTGCAGAAACAGCATCCCGCCGATCTCGCCCAGGTCTTCGGTGAACTTCCCGACAAGGAGCGCGAGGCGGCGTTCAGTCTGCTGGCCGATCGCAACGGACGGCTGGCGATGGAAGCGTTGTCGGAAATCGGCCCGGAGGCGGGCGCGGCGCTTCTCGGTTCGCGTCCGGCCGAAGAGATTGCCAGGCTGGCGCAGGAGATTCCGTCAGACGACGCTGCGGCCCTGATCGATTACCTGCCGGAGGAGCTCTCGAACACCGTTCTCGATCTGATGCGGCCGAAGGAATCGCGTGTCGTCGAGCACCTGCTCGAATACGCGGAACGAACCGCCGGCCGCATCATGAACCCGAATGTCTTCGCGCTCAACGAAGACATGACGGTCGGCGAGGCGATCACCGAGCTCCAGAGCAATCGCGAAGTGGAGATGGTCTTCTATCTCTACGTCGTCGACGAGCGGCGTCATCTGGTCGGCGTCGTCTCGCTGCGCCGCCTCCTCCTGGTCTCGCCGGAGACGCCGCTCAAACGGATCATGACGGCGGACTTGATCAGCGCACGCGTCGACATGGATCAGGAGGAAGTGGCCCGTCAGGTCGCCGCGTACAACCTGCTTGCCATCCCGGTTGTCGACGAAGAGAACAAACTCGTCGGGGTCATCACCGTCGACGACGTGATTGACGTGATCAAGGACGAGGCGACCGAAGACATCTACCGTCTGGCGGGCGTGGCCGTCGACGAGCGGGTGTTCACCCCCGCGCAGGAGTCGCTGCGGAAACGATTGCCGTGGCTCGGCGTCAACCTTGCGACCGCGTTCCTCGCCGCCGCGGTGGTCGGCATCTTCACCGGGACCATCAATGCGCTGCCCATACTCGCCGTTTTCATGCCGATCGTGGCGGGCATGGGTGGGAACGCCGCGACGCAGACCTTGACGGTCATCGTGCGCGGGATCGCATTGGGGGAGCTGAGCTGGAGCAACTCGCGAAAGGCGCTCATGAAGGAGGCGGCGGTGGGCCTCGGGAACGGGCTCGTGCTCGGGATGATCGCCGCGTCGGTCGCCTGGCTGACACGAGGCGACCCGGTGCTCGGCCTCGTGCTCGGCGCGGCAATGGTCATCAACATGTTCGTGGCCGCGACCGCGGGCGTCCTGATCCCGCTCGGATTGCGAGCCGCCAGCATCGATCCTGCGCTCGCATCCTCGGTGTTCATCACGACCATGACCGATGTGTTCGGCTTTCTGTCGTTCCTGGGGTTGGCCACGCTCTTTGCACAGCACTTGACCCGATCAGGTTGAAAAGGGCAGACGGATCGCGCGCGCCTCGGCCATTATGCGGATGTTTAACGGCACAAGATTCGCGTTTGGGGACCCAGACCGGTCTAAAATAGTCGGGTTCGTGCCGCTCTACACCGCCGACGCGCTGGTGCTTCGCACCTACAAGCTCGGTGAAGCCGATCGGATCGTCGTGTTTCTGACACGGGATCGGGGCAAGAAGCGCGGTGTGGCCAAGGGTGCTCGTCGGCCGCGATCGCGATTCACCGGAGCGTTGGAGCCGCTCACCGAAGTGCGGGTGGCGTACTTCGAGAAGGAACGGCGGGAGCTCGTGGGTCTGAACTACGCGGAGACGCATCGGTCTCCGCTGGTGTTGGACAATCAGGACGCGCTCGGGTACGTGAGCTACTTTGCCGAGTTGCTCGACGAGTGGGCGCAGGACGGCGATGCCGACGATCGGCTCTATCGACTTGGCGCGTCGATGCTTGATGCGCTGGCGGTCGGGACCCCGGTCGAGCCGCTGGCCCGGTATTTCGAGTATTGGCTTCTCCGGCTCCAAGGGGTGTACCCGGAGTCGAAGGGCACGCTGTCGGACGACGCGATCGCGTTCCTGAATACGGCACGGTCGATCGCACCGCAGCAGGTTGGCCGAGTGCCGACGTCGCTGCGGGCACTCAGGGAACTGGAACAGGTGCATCGCAGCTTGATCGGGATGCATTTGGAGAAAACGTTGAAATCCGACCGCGTTCTTCGCGATCTTCGTCGTCACGCGTAGAGGAATGAGTGGTGTGGCTCGTGATGAGTGGTACTCGTCTCGGTGAAAACCTCCCAGTAGACGCGTGACGTTTCAGGATCTGATCCTCAAGCTGTCGTCATTTTGGGCCTCGCACGGCTGTCTTCTGCAGCAGCCGCTCGACCTCGAAGTCGGAGCCGGTACGTCGCACCCCGAAACGCTCTTTCGCGTGCTCGGGCCCAAGCCGTGGAGCGTTGCCTACGTTCAACCGTCCCGTCGACCTGACGACGGCCGATTCGGCCAGAACCCGAACCGGCTGTTCAAGCATCATCAGTATCAGGTCATCCTGAAGCCCTCTCCAGACGAGGTGCAGCAGCTGTATCTGGAGAGCCTCGAGGCCTGCGGGATCAACCCTCGCGTGCACGACATCCGATTCGAAGAGGACAACTGGGAGTCGCCGACGCTCGGGGCGTGGGGCATCGGCTGGCAGGTGATGCTCGATGGCATGGAGATCACCCAGTTCACCTATTTTCAGCAGGTCGGCGGTATGGACCTGGCGCCGATCTCGTGCGAGATCACGTACGGGCTCGAACGGATCGCCATGTTTCTCCAGCGCTGCGACAATGTGTTTGATCTGGAATGGGGCGGTGGCGTGAAATACGCGGAGGTGCGACTGCAGGAAGAGATCGAGCAGTCGAAGTACGCATTCGGCCAGGTCGAGGGATTGCCGCCTGCCGAGTTCGCGCAATGGCATCGCGAGCTGTTCGACCGCAACTTCTCGCTCGGTGAGAAGCTGCTCGCGTCGAATCTGATCCTCCCGGCGCTCGAGCAGTGCCTCAAGTGCTCGCATCTGTTCAACATTCTCGACTCGAGCGGCAGCATCGGCGTGACCGAGCGGACGGCCTACATTCTGCGGGTGCGGCAGCTCGCGATCCGTGTCGCCAGGGCGCACGTCGAGGCCGAAAACCTGGATACCGGACAGGGCGCATAGGGACATGGATCGCGAGCTGCTGATCGAGATCGGATGCGAAGAGATTCCAGCGAGCTGGCTGCCCGGGCTGACGGCGCAGATCGCGAAGCACGTCGATGCACGGCTGAAGGAGGCCCGCCTCACGAGCGACGCGCCGGCCGAGGCGTACAGCACACCACGGCGTCTCACGACCCGTGTGATCCGGGTCGCGGAGCGTCAGACCGACCTCGAAGACCTGGTGACGGGGCCGCCGGTGTCGGCGGCGTACATGCCTGGAGGAGAGCCGACGCCCGCGGCAGTGGGGTTTGCCAAGAAGTACGGCGTCGAGGTGTCAGCGCTCGAACGCAGTGATACGCCGAAGGGTCAGTATCTCGCCTACCGACTGCGGCAGCGGGGCAAGGCGACGGTCGATGTGCTGGCCGACGTGATGGCCGGCGTTCTGCGCGACATGTCGTTTCCCAAGCAGATGCGTTGGGACGCCTACCTCGAAGACGGCAAGGGCGATCTGCTCTTCGGACGACCGATCCGCTGGCTGCTCCTGTTGTACGGCGGGCGCGTCGTGCCTTTTGTGATCCGTCGAACCGAGCTCGCGCAGGGGCCCACGGTTCAGGACATCCGCTCGGGGCCCAACACATACGGGCATCGCTTTCAGACCACGAGCGGCCGGGCAGGGCGCGCGATCAAGGTCAAGACCTTCGACGACTACCAGACGCGTCTGCTCGAGAACTTCGTGATCCTCAATCGCACCGAGCGCGAGCAGAAGATCCGCCGCGAGCTCGAGACGCACGCGCGACGATTGAGCGGCCGCGTCAGTGCCAGCATTGCGGCGCAGTCCGCGTTGCTGCAGGAAGTGCCCGATCTCGTGGAGTATCCCTCCGTCGTTGCCGGTCACATTCCGATCGAGTTCCTCTCGCTTCCCGAAGAAGTGCTGACGACGACGATGATTCATCATCAGCACTACTTCCCGGTGGTCGACGACGAAGGGAAGCTGAAGCCGGCGTTCCTGGCGGTGATCAACATGGAGGCGGAGAAGCCCGAGATCATCGCGCGCAATTCGGAGCGCGTCCTGACCGCCCGTCTGCGTGATGCACGATTCTTCTGGGAAGAAGATCGCAAGACCAGGCTCGAGTCGCGTGTCGAACGACTCTCGACGATCCTGTTCCACAAGAAGCTCGGGAGCTACCGCGAGAAGGTCGATCGGATCTCGACGCTGGCGGAGTGGATTGCCGGCGATGCGCTGCGCACCCCTGATGCGGCGCCGATGGCGGCGCAGGCCGCACGACTTGCGAAGGCCGACCTCGCCACCGATATGGTGCGCGAGTTGACCGAGCTGCAGGGCACGATGGGTGGCATCTACGCCCGCGAAGAGAAGCTGCCCGAATCGGTGTGGAAGGCGATCTACTACCACTACCTGCCGATCGGCGTCGAAGCCGAGGCGCCGCCGTCGCGTCAGCAGTTGGGATCGGCCGCAGTCACATGGACCGCGGTATCACTCGCCGACAAGCTCGACTCGGTCGTTGGAATGTTCGCCGCCGGCGAGCGCCCGACCGGATCGCGCGACCCGCTCGGGCTGCGCCGCCAGGCCCAGGGGATCGTGAAGATCCTCGCCGATCTGCCGGAGCTGACCGGGCTCGATGTCCGGCTGAAGCTCGGATCGCTGCTCGAGCGCGCTGCGCAACCGTTTGGCGCCGACGCCGACGGGATGAGCGCAGTCGGTTCGTTCATGGCTGACCGTCTGACGTACTTGCTGGAGCAGCGTGGCTTCGACGTTCGCAGCGTGCGTGCCGTGCTGCATGCCGACATCGTCGAGACCAGCCCGCTCGAGGCGCGGCGCAAGCTCGAAGCGCTGTCGCAGATGGCCGGGTCGCCGTCGCTGCTCGGGGTGGCGACGCTGCTCAAGCGGGTGAAGAACATCTCGAAGGGCGTAGCCGCTCCCGCAAGCAATCCGAACGGGATGCTCACCGAACCCGCCGAGAAAGCGCTGGTTGCCGCGCTCGCGACCAGTGCGCCCGCGATTCGCGCCGCGGCCGAACGCAACGACTACCGCGAGGCGTTTGCGAGCGTCGCCGCATTGCAACCCACGGTGGCGAAGTTCTTCGACGATGTGCTGGTGATGGCGGAAGACGAGCGGCTGCGCGCCGCACGAGTGGGGTTGGTGGCGACGATGCGCGATCTGATTCTCGAGATCGCGGATATCTCGGAGATCGTCGCGGAGTAAGGCGCGCACTGATCGCGCACGCTCGAGGCGTGCGCTCTACGCGGGCATAGGTAACGCGCTGGCTTCAGCCAGCGCGAGATCGACCGTACAGGAGACCGGATTCGATGGCGAAGAAAAAGGCGGCAAAGAAGGTGGCCGCGAAGAAGAGCAGCACCAAGAAGGCGTCGGGCAAACACGTTTATCTCTTCGGAACGAAAACAGACGGCAACGGGACGATGAAGGCATTGCTCGGTGGCAAGGGCGCCAACCTCGCCGAGATGTGCCGCATCGGCTTACCCGTCCCCCCGGGCTTCACGATCACCACCGAAGTCTGCACCTACTACTACGAGCACAAGCGCACCTATCCCTCGACGCTGCAGGGCCAGATGAAGGCCGGCATTGCCGCCATCGAGAAGCAGACGAAGAAATCCTTCGGCGATCTCAAGAACCCGCTCCTCGTGTCGGTGCGCTCGGGCGCGCGTGATTCGATGCCCGGGATGATGGACACGATCCTCAATCTGGGGCTGAACGATCAGACGGTCGAAGCGCTCGCCAGCAAGACCGGCAACCCGCGCTTTGCCTGGGACTGCTACCGCCGCTTCGTGCAGATGTACGGCGATGTCGTGCTCGGCGTGCAGAAGCGGCCGGGTGAAGATCACGAGCCGTTCGAAACCGTCATCGAGCAACTGAAGCACGAGCGCCATCACCAGGACATCGAGGACACGAAGCTCACCGTCGATGACCTGAAGGAACTGGTCGTTCGCTTCAAGGCGCTCGTCAAGGACCGGGCTGGCAAGGACTTCCCGACCTCGCCGTGGGAGCAGCTGATGGGAGCCGTCGGCGCCGTCTTCGGATCATGGATGAACGATCGGGCGATCGTCTATCGCCGCAAGTACAACATCCCGAGCGAGTGGGGCACGGCGGTCAACGTGCAGGCGATGGTGTATGGGAACACCGGCGAGCAGTCCGGCTCCGGCGTTGCGTTCACTCGCAACCCGGCCAACGGTGCGAAAGAGTTCTACGGCGAGTTCCTCATCAACGCGCAGGGCGAGGACGTGGTCGCCGGCGTGCGCACGCCGGAACCGGTCAGCGAGCTGAAGAAGCATCTGCCCAAGGCGTTCCAGGAGCTCGAACGGATTCGCCAGACGCTCGAGCGCCATTTCAAGGACGTGCAGGACTTCGAGTTCACGATCGAGGACGGGGTCGTGTACATGCTGCAGACGCGGAACGGCAAGCGCACGGCGATGGCGGCGCTCAAGTTCTCGATGGACATGCAGAAGGAAAGGCTGATCGACTGGAAGACGGCGATCATGCGCAATCCCGCCGATCAGCTCGAACAATTGCTCGCGCCGGTGTTCGACAGCACCGACGTCGACAAGGCCAGGGCGATCGCGAGCGGTCTGCCGGCGGGCCCGGGCGCGGCTTCGGGACGGATCTATCTGAATGCGGAGCGCGCCGTTACCGCCGCAGAGAAGGGCGAGAAGGTGCTGCTCGTCCGTGTCGAGACGTCGCCGGAGGATCTCCGCGGCATGATTGCGGCCGAAGGCATTCTGACCGCGCGTGGGGGCGTGTCGTCTCATGCGGCGCTCGTCGCGCGGCAGATGGGAAAGGTCTGCGTGTGCGGTGCGGCCGCCGTCGAGGTCGACTACCAGGCGAGAACGGTGGCCGTCGACGGCCAGACCTACAACGAAGGCGACTGGATGTCGATCGACGGAACGGTCGGCAAGGTCTACGCGGGTCAGGTGAAGACCGCTCCATCCGAGATCGTGGCTGGCCTGATTCACGGGAATGAGGCTGCCAAGAAGACCGAGAAGTTCAGGAGCTTCCAACAGCTCATGAAGTGGTGCAACGAGGCCACGAAGATGGATGTGCGCACCAATGCCGACACGCCCGAACAGGCGCGGAACGCGATCGCCTTCGGTGCCGTCGGCATCGGCCTCTGCCGGACCGAGCACATGTTCTTCGAGGGCGACCGCATCGACGCGATGCGCGAGATGATCCTCGCTGAGACGCTCGCGGATCGGAAGAAGGCGCTTGCCAAGCTGTTGCCCTACCAGCGCGAGGACTTTGCCGGCATCTTCCGGGCGCTGAACGGCTATCCCGCGACGATCCGATTCCTCGATCCACCGCTGCATGAGTTCCTGCCGAATACGCCCGAGCAGCAGCAGGATCTGGCCAGCAAGCTTGGAATCAAGGCCGAGACGATTCGCTCGCGGGTGGAGCAGCTCCACGAGTTCAACCCGATGCTCGGATTCCGCGGTTGTCGTCTCGGGATCGGGTATCCGGAAATCTCGGAGATGCAGGCGCGCGCCGTGTTCGAAGCGGCGGCGATGGTGCAGAAGGAAGGCACCAAGGTGCTGCCCGAGATCATGATCCCGCTCGTCGGCTTCAAGAAGGAGCTCGACCTGCAGATCGAGGTCGTGCATCAGGCTGCCCGCGAGGTGGAGGCGGAGCAGAAGGTGAAGCTCAAATATCTGGTCGGCACGATGATCGAGATTCCGCGTGGCGCTCTGACCGCCGACGAGATCGCGCAGTCGGCCGAGTTCTTCAGCTTCGGCACCAACGACCTGACGCAGACGGGGCTCGGGATGTCACGGGACGATTCCGGATCGTTCCTGCCGGTGTACGCGGAGCTGGAGATCGTGAAGAAGAACCCGTTCGCCACGATCGATCAGAGCGGGGTCGGACAACTCGTCGAGATCGCTGTCGTGAAGGGACGCCAGACGCGGCCCGACATCAAGCTGGGGATCTGCGGCGAGCACGGCGGCGATCCCTCGTCGATTCAGTTCTTCGGCAAGGTGGGCTTGAACTACGTCAGCTGCTCGCCGTTCCGCGTCCCGGTGGCGCGGCTCGCGGCTGCACAGGCGGCGCTGTCGGGATCGTAGCGCGTGTGATCAACGTCTACGTCCACCGCGACGGGCAGACGACACACGGCGATCGGGTCGAGCCGCAATGGCTCGACCCGTCGTCCAGCGTGAGGCTTTGGGTGGACCTCGGCGGGCCGACAGAGGAAGAGCGGCGGATCCTCAGCGACGTCTTTCACTTTCACCCGCTCTCAGTCGACGACGCCACCAGCGCGCTGCAGTATCCGAAGATCGAGCCCTATCCGGGCTATCTCTATCTGGTGCTCCACGAGATCGATTCCACGCCCACGCATATCGATTTCGCTACCCGCGACATCGATTTCTTTCTTGGCCGCAACTACCTCGTGACCGTACACGACGGTCAGTCCCGCTCGGTCGGTAGGATGCGCGAGGTCTGCGGACGGCACGAGCATGTCCTGGCCGAAGGACCGGTCGCGCTGCTGCATCGCATCGTCGACACGATGGTCGACAACTATCGGCCCGTGATCGAGCAGATCGAGGACCGCATCGCCAGGCTCGAGGAGCAGGCGTTCACCGGGCACGAGCGCATGGCGCGCCTGGTGATGAAGCTGAAACGCGAGGTCACGTCGATGCGGCGCGTGATGATCCCGCAGCGCGACGCGATCGGCCGGCTGGCGCGCCGTGAGTTTCCGGTCATCTCGGACGAGATGTCCTATCGCTTTCGCGACGTGTATGACCACGTCGTCCGGTTGACGGAAGAAGCGATTCTCTTTCAGGACCGGGTCACCGGCATCTTCGAGGTGAACCTCTCGACTGTGTCATATCGTCTCGACCAGGTCATGAAAGTGTTGACACTGATGTCGACGATCTTCCTTCCGCTCACGGTGCTGACCGGGATGTGGGGGATGAACGTCCCGCTGCCGCATTTCCCGGGCGGCGAGAGCGTGCAGTTCCTCTGGGTCGGCGGCATCATGGCGATCATCAGCTTCGCGATGCTGGCGCTCTTCCGCCGGAACCGATGGATTTAGTGGTAATCGCGGCGAGCGGCCTCTAATGGGAAGAATTCATCGTCTGCCCCTCGACCTCGCGAATCAGATTGCGGCTGGTGAGGTCGTCGAGCGTCCGGCCTCCGTGGTCAAGGAGCTCGTCGAGAATGCGATCGATGCCGGTGCCAGACGCATCTCGATTGGTGTCGAGCTCGGGGGGAAACGATCGATCCGCGTGACCGACGACGGTGAAGGCATGGATCCCGACGACGCGCGGCTCGCGATCGAGCGTCACGCGACCAGCAAGATCCGCAGGGCGGACGACCTCGCGCGGATCGCGACGCTCGGGTTCAGAGGAGAGGCGCTGCCGGCGATCGCGTCGGTCTCGCACTTCGTGCTGCGCACACGGACGCGTCACATGGATGCGGGGACCGAGATTCGGGTCAACGGCGGCGCGATCGCGTCGGTGACCGAGGCGGGAGTGCCGGAGGGCACGTCGATCGATGTCGGCGATCTCTTTTACAACCTGCCCGCCCGCCGCAAGTTTCTGAAGTCCGATGGCGCCGAAACAGCGCAGGTCTCGCGCATCGTCACCCAGCTCGCGCTCTGCTATCCCGAGGTCGGGTTCACCTTGACCAGCGCCGGCAGGAAGGTCCTGCAGACGCCGCCGGTGTCGTCGCTGCGCGAACGGCTGTACCAGTTGTACGGCGATCGGAGCGATCTCGTCGAAGTGCGTCGGGATGGCGACGTGAGGCTGCTCGGCTACGTTGCCGCCCTGGCCGAGCAGGGGCCGACGCGCGGTCCGCAGCATGTGTTCGTGAACCGTCGTGTCGTGAAGGACCGCACGATCGCGCACGCGGTGATCGATGCCTACAGCGCCGCCTCGATCAAGGAGCGCAGTCCGGAGATTCATCTCTTCATCGAGATGCCGCACGAGGCCGTCGACGTGAACGTACATCCGACGAAAGCGGAGGTGCGCTTCCGCGATCAGTCGCACATCCACGAGATCGTCCGCCGGACACTCGGCGACGCGCTCGGCCGCGGCTTGGTGCCGGAGCTTCAGCTGCAGCCGCCGCGCGCCGCTGTCGAGCATGCGGTCACGCTGCCGCTGCCAAACAGTTACACCTCCGTGTTCCCAAGCCGTTGGTCGGGGCCCGATTCCCTTGCACCGACGCCCGATAGCGCGATCGCACCGACCAGCGAACGTGGGCCCGCACCGACAACCGAAGAGCCGATCGCACCGACAGGCCACAGCCGGATCGCACCGACAGACGCCAGTGGGCCCGAGCCGTCTCTCCTCCGTCCGATGATGCCCCTCGGCCAGTTCCGCGACACGTTCATCATTGCTGTCGACGAGGAGGGCATCGCGATCATCGATCAGCACGTCGCACACGAGCGCGTCCTCTTCGAGCGCATCACCGAGCGTCTCACCAGTGGACGGCTCGAGAGTCAGCGGTTGCTCGAGCCGATGCTGTTGGAGCTGCCGCCAGGCGCCCGGCAGTTGCTGACCGCGCATGCCGCCGAGCTCGAGCGGCTCGGCTTCGAGATCGACGAGTTCGGGGGCGAATCAATCCGAGTGTCGGCATTCCCGGCCCTGCTGCGACGCGAAGACTGCACGACCACTCTGCGCGCGCTCGCCGAAGATCTCGAGAACACGGGGTCGGCGGCCTCCGTCCACGACGCCATCAAGCGAATCGCGGCGACGATGGCGTGTCATGCCGCTGTGAAGGCGAACGATCCGCTGACTCACGAGAAGATGGCACATATCCTCGACGAACTGCGTCGCACCGCCTACTCGACGATCTGCCCGCACGGCCGTCCCGTGATGCTGCGGCTCACGCGCCGCGAAGTCGAAAAGAACTTCCAACGCATATAATCCGCGCTGTGTAGGCCGGGTCTTGTTTTGTAGACCCGGCGGAGGCTGACTATGGCGCGTCGATTCGCTGTCGGTTTGATTCCATGTGTTGTCGCGTACACGCTTTTCGCACAACAGCCTGCACAGCCCGGAGCCGGCCGCGGCGCAGCACCCGCGCCGACGCTGCCGCCGTTGCTCTTTCGCGAAGAATGGCGCCAAATTGATCGACCGGCAGACGCGCCGGCCGACTTCGTGCCCGAGCGCGGCGTCACGACGGCGGCGGTGACCAACCCGAATCTGGAGCTGCGTCTCTACGATCCGAATGCGAAGAGCGTGGCAGCGTACGCGAAGCAGCCGCCGACCGGGTCGATCGTGCGCGACTGGAGCGGGCCCGCGTGCATTCAGCTGGCTGGTTACAACCAGAACCCGCCGCCGAAGGATGTCGCGGCAGGGACGCGAACCGATCCACCCAATCTCTGGACCGGAGTCTGCCAGACGCCGGTCGCCGCGACGCTCCGCGACAAGAACAACTTCGCCGATCTCACCGGCCTTGCGCGCATTCGCTGGGTCACGCGCACGTCAGGATTTCACGTGGTTCGTCCCGTCGTGAAACTCGGGGACGGCACATGGCTGGTGGGTGATTACGGAGAGGGCGCGCATTCAACGAACTCGACGCTCTTCCTCGAGTCCGAGGTCGCCGTCGCCAACATCCGCTGGCTGACGCTCGACATCACTCGCGTCGTGACCAGGGGACAGAGCTACGTGGAGAAGCCCGATCTGAGCAGAGTCGACGAGATCGGCTTTGCCGATCTGCTCCCGGGCAGCGGTCACGGATGGGGAGGGTTCGTGAACGTGGCTCGCTTCGAGGTGTTCGCGAAACCAGTAAAGCGATAGTGTCGGTGCGATCCCTCTGACGCAGTCGGTGCCATCTCGCAACCGCTGGTGGCGCTCGCGGCCTTCGTCGCCGCGGTTCGGACTCCGGGAGTTCATGTGTGTGGCCGGCAGCCGCGTGAGCAAGGCCGACGCAGAGCGACTCGGCGACTGCTGGAAGCCGGAACGCGTTCGTCCCGATTCATCGCGGCGACTTCCGTCACCGCGTTCGGGTTGCAGCGAGACAGCTCAGACGTTTTGTGCCGTGTAACAGATGGGCGGCGAGTCACGCTGTAGTCGCCGCGGGAGCGGAAGAGTACGAGGGATGGACGCGTTCCCGGCCGCAGCGTCCGCGGCTGCCGGCCAACACCCATGGACCCCGTGGACACGGAGTCGATCGAACGGCTGTCGAGTCC
>DATFRP010000134.1:0-18495 GCA_035263125.1 Vicinamibacterales bacterium | reverse complement strand
CGGCGAGCCCCCAGATGGCGTCGACCTCGACTCCTGCCGGCAGGACGATTCGCCAGCGGCCGCTGCCTTCGGACACGCCCTCGGCGCCGATCTCCGGCAGCGCCATCCGCAGATTCCGATCGTCACCGGTTACTTCGAGCTCGACGAAGCTCCTGTTCGACCGCCGCTCTTCTTCGAGATTGCAGTGGTGCACGATCGCGCCGTCCTTCATGATCACGGCCTCGTCGCACACCTGCTCGATGTCGCGCAGCAGGTGGGAGCAGACGAGCACGTTCATCCCCTGCTGCTCCTTCATGTCGGTGACGAGCTTGAGCATCCGCCGGCGCGCAGCCGGATCGAGCCCGTTCGTCGGTTCGTCCAGCACGACCAGTTCCGGTCCATGGACGATCGCCTGGGCGAGCTTGGCCATCTGCTTCATCCCGTACGAGTACGTCCGAAGCTCGCGGTACCGCGACTCCCCGAGCCCGACATGGAACAACACCTCGTGCGCCTTCTCGAGCGCTGCGTCCGGGGGGAGGCCCGACAGCTCGGCCATTTGACGCAGGAAGGTGACCGCCGTCATCTCGCCGACGAACGAGTCGTTCTCCGGCATGTAGCCGATTCTCGATCGCGCCTCGCCCATGTTGTGCCGGCAGTCCAGACCGAGGATGCGGGCGCGTCCGGCGCTCGGCCGGAGAAATCCGAGCAGCGTCAGGATCAACGTGGACTTGCCGGCCCCATTGGGTCCGAGCAACCCCACCGCCTTTCCCTGGCCAGACGCGCCGAGACGGCAGGAGATCCCATGCAGGATCTCCCGCCGTCCCAGTCTGACTTTCAGGTTGTCGAGCTCAACGACCGGTGTCGTATCCAAAGCGGCCGGCCTGTTACTGGCTGGTGACCGCGCGGGATTGCTGTCCCAGGGTCGCCCGGCTCAAGCTCTGAAGCAGCATCGCGTCCATGATCAATCCGGAGATACGAGTACGGCTGGCCGCATGAATCTGATTCGGCGCTCCATCGAACATGACGAGAATCGGATCGCGGCTGGCCACCAGCTCGCGGAGCGCTGGGTTCGGCGTCACCGCTGACAGAATTCCGAGCGCTCCCTTTGCGTTCAACCAGCCGAACGCGGACGGATGCATTCCGGCAGACCATGGGATCTGGCCAAGGAACTCGGGAGACCAGACGAGCTGCGAGCCGCCGTTTCGGGTCGCGATGGCACGCTCCGCGACCGCGCGATCGGAGCCCGCCACCATGTAGCCCTGATCGTAGGTCCAGGTCATACCGAGCGGAAGCCCTCTCGGCTTCATCGTGTTCCAGGTCCGTCCCCCTACTCTGGTCTGTTCCAACACGATCCGCTTGTCCTGCTCCGCGGGCCCCAGCTCCGCGTTGAAGATTTCCACCAGCTTCTGAAGGGAACTGTCGATGGCCGCCGGATTGTACGTCACGCTCGCCATGACCCACATCGGGCCGCTGGTCGAGAGTCCGGTCACCGCAAAGGCCGCTTCGGTCCCCAACGCCGCGGTGAGGTTCTGGACGAAACCGACGCCAAGCTTCTCGTCCAGGCTGGCCAAGCCACCTGCGAAGTCCGGGTTCGACTTGGTAATCTGCGCGGTGAACTCCTCGAACAGCTGCAACGGCTCGCGGGTCGACACGTAGCCGGCGAGAAGGGCATCGGCCGGCAAATACTCCGCCGCGCCACCGGAGCCGGAGTCAGCCAGCCACGATCCCATTCCGGTTCGTGTGCCCTGGAACGCGAGCGTGACCTCGTTCTCTACCGCACCCGCAGGAGCACGCTGCTCGAAGAAGAGGTACTTCATCCCGATCAGGCCGGCGAGCTCAATCGGCGGAGCGTCGTCTTTGGACGCCATCGCGACCAGTGGAGGAGCATCCATCGCGATAAGCCAGCCCACGCCGCGCCGGTACCGCTCGCCGATGGCCGCGGCAAAGAGGGAACTGCCTCCCTGTCCCAGGCGAGGGAGGGCCGACGTCAAGTGCGACTGGGAATCTGATACGACCATCAGCTCGTCGGAAACCGAATACGCAGCGGGAGACTCGCCCGTCACGGTGAAAAGCCTTTCCAGCGCGCTCGCGAGCTCCGCCCGTCTGCCGGGCTTCACTCGCGCCATCACGATCGGCACCGGCTCCCTGAGCGCGGAGATGCTGGCGCAGAAGACGATTTCGTCCCCGAGCAACGGGTTCACCGACTGGACGCGGTCGGTCATCTCTCTCAACTGCCGTCCCGTCTCGGAATTCCACCAGGCCCCGAATGTCGCGTTCTGCGCCGCCTGGTCCTCGGCCAGAGAGAGCGCGAGGCCGATCGTGACGCCAGGATTCGGGAGTGCGCCGTAGACGACAGCGCCCGCGGGAAGATACGAGAGCAGGGCCGAGCTGTTCCGCAGGTCGGCAGGAAAATTTGCCAACTCACGTTCGATCTTCACGAACGACCCAAGCAGCTCCAGGTAGTGCTCCGCATCTGGGCTCCAGGAGATGGCTGCCGAGATCGGGCTCGCGAGCGCCGGGATGGAGGCGGCCTGCTGGCCCGGGCTGAGGAGCACCTCTCTACCAGGCTGACTTACGGCCACCGATCCCTCGACCACCGAAACCACCGAGCCGCCCATGCCGGCTGACACCGCGAAGACGGTTCCCTTCACAGAGGCGATGGAATCGCGCGTGAGAACTCGAAGGTGTCCCCGGCGCTGCTTGGCGGCCTTGACGATGATGTCACCGCGCTGGAGGTGAATTGCCTGGCCGCTCCACGCGGCGGTCACGAACAGCTCCGTTCGCTCGTTGACGTCCACCGTCGATCCGTCGGTGAGCCGCAACACTGCGTGGGCTCCTGGGCCGGTGCGGATCGATTCGTGTTCACCGATCGCGGCTCCTGCTGCGAGAGAGCCAATGGGCAGCCGGTACAGGCCGCGGTCGGCTGAAACGACGGTGGCGCGAGGGCCGCCGGGAGCCATCAGGGCGTCGATAGAGTCGCGTCCGAGATACAGAACCGCCAAGAGTACTGCGGCAGCCGCGGCAAAGCTTCCCCACTGCACCCAGCGGGACGAGGACCGCCGTGGCATGGCGACGATCGACGTCTCGCCCTTCATGTCGGCGATCCGGGCGCGACAGCCTGGACAGCGGCTGAGATGATCGTCGACCAGGATGCGGCGGCCGCCTCCCAGTTCATTCGCCAGGTAGGCGTGGAAGTCCGGCTGGAACTCAGCACAGAGTCCACCGGAACGCCTTAACAGCGCTCCTTGGGTGGCGATGCCGGCGTTCGTCACCTGCTCCCAGACGCGGACACGCGCGGCCTCGAGCGTGGCGGAGTCCACGTCTTCCTCTTTCATCTCCTGTAGTGCTCGTTCCAGTCGATCTGCGGACATCGCCGACCTCCTAGCGTTCCATCTCGGTCCGCCTAGCGTTCCATCTCGGTTTGCAGCCGTTGCCGGATCCGGTGCAGCCTCACGGCCACGTTGTTTTTTTCCATCTCGAACATCCGAGCCAGCTCTTCGATCGATAGCCCCTCGACGTGACGCAGCAGGAACAGGGTTGCGTCGTCGCCGTCCAGAGCGGCGATGGCGCGCCGAAGCCGCTCCTTCAGCAGCAACGGAGGCTGGACGGTGACGTGCGGCGACTGTTCGTCGTAAGCGGACTCCGCATGAAGCTCGCGGCGACGCAGCACGTCGACGGCCGCGTTGACGGCGGCGCGCCGGAAATAGGCGACCGGCAGCGCCACGCCCTCGACATCGCCCCGTGCCAGGATGCGCAGGAAAACGGTCTGCAGAACGTCCTCGGCATCGGCCGGATTACCGGTGACGCGCAGGGCCGCGCGGTAGATCGTCGCGTGATGGCGCTCGTACAGCCCGGCGAACCCCGCCAGTGGGGTCGTAGAAGTCATGGGCAACGTCAGCTCGTCGATTTGCGCCGTGGCTGTGGGCACCTTGTCTGCCTCACCAGCCTTGACGCACGAGGAGGGCGACTATTACATCCCCGCACGAGAATTTTTGCGGAGCTTTGGTGCTTTCGTGGCGAATCCAACGCTTTGTGAACTTTGTTCATTGCTTCTTCGAATCTCTGCGTGCTGCTCAAGCGTACGGAATCGAAGCCGCGAACGTACCAAATGATTGCAACCACGCGCGACAGCACGTTGGTACGAGAGCTCAACCAGGCCGGGGGCCAGGGTTTCCAGCTCGTTCGTGCCGGTTTGATGGGGGATCGCTATACGGTTGCTCTCCTGACGGAAAAGGAGGCCGACGAGCGTATGCGGTCGGCGTCGAACGATCAATACCGGCTCGCCGCACTGGTTCTGGGCCGCCTTGGCGTGTTCGAGAAGCCAGTGACCCCTTGAGCTCGGTGCCGCTATCTGGATCTGGCTCGAACGACTGCATATAAGAAACGCGCGTCAGAGCCCGAGAAGGCGCCCGGGGTTTCCCTTCGACATCCGATCGACGTCCTGTGCACTGATTCCTCGCGCACGCATCGCAACGAGGAACGCCGCGAAGCCGTCCGCTGGAAGCGGGTTGCCCTTCTGACCGAGATCCGATGACAGGATGCAGTGCTCCGGCCCGATCGCTTTGATCGCCGCCGCAAACCGATCCATGCGCGCGGCGGCATCGGCCGACTCGAGGGTACCGCCAACAAATTCGATGAAGGCGCCGAGCTGCGCGGCCTCCTTCATCTTCGCGACGTCCATCACGATCGGCGGGTTCATCGCGTGCGTCACGACGATCCGTTGAACGCCTTGCTTGCGGGCCTCGCGCACCAGCATCAGCCCTTCATCCGCCGACGAATGACCCGTGGCGAGAACGAGGCTGTTCTTCGCGATGATCGCGATCACGTCGCGAACGGCGGGAAGCAGCGCGCCATCCTCCGACACGCGCACGAACGGCCGGTTCTCCTTCGAGTAGCGCACCTGATTCTCGGCGTCGAACGTCGGCATCCAGACGAAACGGCCCCAGCCGCCCGATTCCTGCACCATGTAGTCGACCGCGGCCGGATTGATCCCGCCGACCGTCAGATTCAGATCGATCCCGCCGAACACCTCGATGCCCGGCACCGCCCTTCGCACGATGTAGGCGAGGCCCGCCGTCGGCTCGTAGTGGTTCTTCAAGACGATGGCGCGCATGCCGCGATCGCGTGCGAACATGGCCGCGTCGATTGCGTCCAGCGATCGAGGGTTCTTGTCGGGGAAGCTGTGAAGGTGGATGTCGATCGCGCCGCGCAGCACGTCGTTCGCCGGTGTCTTGGGAGTTTGAGCGCTGAGGACCAGTGCAGACGCGACGACGAGCACCGTTGACGGCATAGTCATCTTCATGATCAAGTCACCAGCAGTCCTTTGGCCACGCGCGCGTGCAGCCCGACGACCATGCGTGCGACGTGCAACAAGCTCGTGAGAAGGAAGGCGCCGAAGACGACGCAGAACACCCAGCCCGCAGGTGTGTCGAGCCACCTGGGAGAAAACAGCAGGCGTTCGTCTCCCCACGGAAGCCACCAGTCCAGACGTTGGGCAATCCCGGCGATCGGCAGGAGCAACAGCGACACACCGAGCGAGAAGGCGGTCGTCGCCGCGACGAAATAGATCGTACCGAGCGGCAGCATCATCACGAGATAGACGAGCGTCGTCCAGGTCGGCGTGTCTTGAACGGTGGCGACGATACGCTCCCAGAGGCCGACGTTCGGCCCGGGATGCACGGGTCGTCGCGGCATGCGCTCGCCGCTGACCGCCTCCAGCAAGCGGCCCTCGGCCAGTGAGATCGCGCGCGTGATGGCGATGAACGCGAGGAACACCGGCAGTCCAATGATGAGAATCGCTAGACCGATGGACAGCGAGATGCCGGTGACCGCGAAGGTGAAATACACGATGCCGGTGATGAGGCTCAGGAACATGAAGAAGAGCGACATATAGGCACGTGGGTCCGAGTACACGGAGAGGAACTGCTTCAGTGGACTGTGCGAGGCCGGACGTATGGAGGCTGGCGGCTGGAATGCCCGCGTGACCTTCACCTCCGTGTCGCGATACGCAGCAGCGATTTCGTCGGGACGTCCATACCTTCCTGCGACGCGTTCGAGGACGTCGGCCTCCGGCATGCCGGGATTCGCCGCCACCTCCGCACGGAGATATTCCTCCGCGTCGTAGAGCGCGTCCTGAACGAGCGCTGGATCCTCATCGGCCAGCGCAGCACGCAACGCGGCGAGATACTCATCGATGGAGCGAGGGGTCGACCCACTCATGATTCCTCTCCTCGAATGACGCGATCGACGAAGTCGCGCGTCTGGGCCCAGATGCCACTCCACTGAGCGAGCAACGCGCGTCCATCCCGGGTGATGCGGTAGTAGCGTCGCGGAGGGCCGGCGGAGGACGGCTTGACGCGGCTCGTGAGAAACCCGTTTGCACAGAGCGCCCGAAGGACGGGATAGACCGTGCCTTCTTTGAACAGCGCCTCTCCGGAATTCGCCCGTTGCAGACGTTTGGCGATCTCGTAGCCGTAAAGATCCTCTGACGACCGTTCGAGTACCGCGAGCAGCACGAGCGCGACCAGCCCGACGTTGAGCTCCTTCTGAAATTTCCTCGTGTGGCTGTCGTTCATGCCTCGGGGTGATTATTCTGAAGTCACTACTAGTTTGCAACTAGTAGTTATGTCCCAACACTACCCCTGGAGAGGACACGGAGGTCTTTTCACACCACTTCCCCCCACCTTCGTTGCCGTAAGGACACGGGGATTGTGGACAGAACGGAGAATGCTCACACGGAGGTAACGGAGCAAACGGAGTCTGAACTGTTGTTCTCCGCTTCCCCCGTTGCCTCCGTGTCGATGCGCTACTGGGAATCGCTGTCGTCGCTCTCGACGACGTTGACGAATCCGAACATCCAGTCGTTCAACAGGTGTCCCCGGTTCTGGCAGACGACCAGATAGCGGCCTGCTTTCGTGAACCGGACCTGAATCCGGTTTCCTGGAACGGTGATCGAGGTCGATCCCACCAGAAAAGCGCCCGCGGTCACCGTCGGTTCGTTGGGATTCGTACCGGATGTCGAGAGGTAGCGGTGGAGCGGGTCGTCGATGCGCGGCTGATTCACGGCGATATCGGTTTCGATGATCAGATGTTGTCGGCCGTCGATGATCTGGTAGGCCAGGTTCGCCGTTCCGGCCGCGCCGTTGCACAATGCCGGACCACCCTGGCAGAGATCCTCCGAGATGTCTTCGCGAGTCGTGTTGTTGCTGACAGGATAGATCCCGATGCCATGCCCGCCGCCGTTCACGTTGAATGTCACTGTTCCACCTTCACGCACGAACGCCTCATCCGGCACCAGAACGTGAGATGCAGGCCCGTTCGGGATCGCCTGAGGTTGCGGTTCACCGAATTCGACGACAATGTCTTTCTCGACGCTGTTGTTGCGATCGTTGCCGTCCTGGCCACGAACTCCCGCCATCGGAGTTGCCGCAGCCAGCGAGAACATTGCGGCGGCGATAAGGATCACTCGTCCACTCTTCATGTTGCTGCTCCTTGTGAAAAGACGCGTGTACCTTGGAGGGCTGCCAGCCTGACGTCGGCGGCGTGGCAACGCCCGTGCCCGCGTCGGCTCACGCGATTACAGTCGGATCGTGTGATAGATGCCAGGAGTATTTTTACGATGCGGGTAAAACAGCTTACGGAACCCTGCGCGATCGTGATGAAGCCCGATAGGTGTAACGGGTGCAGCCGCGACGTCACTACAGATTGCATATAGTGAGCGTCGCCACCGTCGTTCGTCCTACTCGTTGGCCCTCCGGGCCGCGCAAAAGGGGAACACATGCCACTGACCGTGCAGTTCGGATCCTTCGGTGACACCGTCAAGCTGCTGCAGCAGGCCCTGAACATCTGGCCGAAGTCGAATCTCCCAGCGCTCACCGTCGACGGGTCGTTCGGTCCGAAAACGAAGGGGAAGGTCACCGAGTTCCAGTCGAAGAGCAGCCTCGTGCCCGACGGCGTCGTCGGGCCGCTCACCTGGGCGCAACTCGAACCGCTGGTCCAGGCGATCAAGGGGATCGTGCCGATCCCGTCGGACGAACCGGCGGCTGGCGCGAGGATAGTGGCCGGTGCCGAAGCCGCTCTCGGTATGCTGGGGTGGACAGCTGCCGATGCGTACTCGACGCTCAATCCGCGAATTGCGGCGGCCAAGTGCGCCAACGATGCCGATCCGTCCCGCCCGCGGCAGGGCGGTCTCGCGCTGGCCCAGATCTTCGCCATCGCCCAGGTCCCCGGTGGGTATCAGGCCCGGTGCTCGACCATCAGCACGGCGGCCGTGCAGATGTGGCAGCAGCAGACACAGCCGGGCACGATCTGGCGCAACGCCAACGATCTGTGTGCCTGGTGCGGCATCTTCACCGTCTACGTTCTTCGCGGCACAGGCTTTTCGATCCCCAATGGCTGGGGATCACAGGCCACCTATGTCAAGGAGGCGCAGAAGGCGTTCAACCAGGGTGGCGGTGCAGGGAGCGTCTATCGTCTCTTCATCGATCCGGCGCAGGCGTTTCCAGGATGCATCGGGGTGATCAACCCGAGCGGGAGCAATCACCACTTCATCGTCACGGGCAACAAGGGCGGCGTCATCAGCAGCATCGACGGAAACTCGTCGGGCTTCGGCCTCGATCCCGATCCGAAGAAGAGATTCGACTGCAAGAGCATCATCGGGCGCAACACGTATACGCACAGTCAACTGAGGAACGCGAAGGACGGTGGCGCGTATTTCCTGTTCCCGGCCCCAGGCAACCGCTGACCGGATCGCTGGAACGAGAGTCGCCTCAAGTGCCCGTCAGTCGAGGTCGTTCGGGAACGTGAACAGCCCGTACGGCGTCGGCAACGCGCGCCGCACCGGTGCCGGGTACGGGGCATCGACGCCTTTGATGCCGTGCCAGAGGATCCGATTCAGCACGTCCTCGTCAATCCGGTCGTACTCGCGAAAATCCATTCGCGCTGACAGGGCTGCGCCGTAACCCTGTGCCGGGTTTTTCGAAAGCAGATCGGTCTGCGCGTCCACGACACTGAAGCCCGTCAAGTCCGGCTTCGCCCTGAAGCTGTTCACCATCGGCGGCGCGGCTGCGTCGTGTTGCGTCATCGGCGGCAGACCAAGGAGCAACTCCACCGTACGAAGCATGCTGACCGTGGAGTACATCGTGCTGTCCACGACCTTGCGCTTCACGTAGGGACTGATCACGAGCCCGGCTGTTCGGTGCGAGTCCACATGGTCCGGGCCGTTCTGCGCATCGTCCTCGATGATGAAGATCGCGAACTCCGGCCAGACCTTGCTCTTCGTGATCGTCTCGACGATGCGGCCTACCGCCAAGTCGTTCGACGCGACCATCGCCTTCGGCGTGTACGAACCTGGCGCCGTACCGTTGGTGTGGTTCTCGCCGAGCGACATGAACATGAAATTCGGGACCGTGCCGTCACGGTCCATTTGCACGAACTCCTCGATGAAGCGCGCGGCGCGCTCGGTGTCCCGCGGGCGCTGCTGGCCGGGCTCGATAGGCGTCTGGTCGTAGCGCACGCTGCGCACGTCGGCCACGCCACGCCGGTTGCCCATGCCGTAGGTCCGCACCCGCAGCCCCTTCTGCTTCGCGAGCTCCCAGATATACGGCGTCGACTGCTCGCCGATGCGGTCCTCCGTGTCGACGCTGCCGTGACGCGAATAGGAGAGCGTCCACGCACGCTGCGTGAATTCGTTGACATAGGCCGATGTGGTCCACGGCTGGCCGTCCTGCGAGACCTCGCCGCTGCAATAGAGGTTGTCCAGCAGGACGAACTGTTCGGCCAGCGCGTGCTGGTTCGGCGTCACATCGCGGCCAAACAACGTCAGGCTCGGGTCGCCGTTGCCCTGGCGCAGATCGCCGAACACCTGATCGTACGTGCGGTTCTCTTTCATGATGAACAGCACGTGCTTGATCGGCGACGACTCGCCGACCTTTATCGGGATCACGGATGCGCCGCTGGCGCCCGAGGTCTCGAGCAGCGCGTCGCGATAGAGCGCGTTGTCGTACACCTGCTTGGTGAGCCCCGCGAGCGCTTTTGCATCCGGTGTGTCGATGAACGACACGAGCCCGTTCAACTGGTTGCCATGATGTTGAAAGCTCGGCGTCGGCGCGATCGGATCGATCGGCCGCTTCACCCGACTGGGTCCCGTACCGGCGCCCTTGCCGCTCGCGACAAGAATCCGCTTGCCGTCGGCGGTCGTCCTCACCAGCGTCGGGTACCAGCCGGTCGGCAGGAAGCCAAGCGGCCTGGCCCTTCCACGCTCTTGGACGTCGATCACGGACACCGAATTGTTGTCGGCGTTGGCCACGAAGAGCGTCTTCTGATCGGGCGACAGCGCGAGCGAGTTCGGCGTGCTGCCCGCCGGCGCCTTCGGTCCAAGCGCCGTGCTGATCACTTCGAGCCGCTGGCTGGTCCCGAGATCGAAGGCGATGACGTTGTTGGTGTGCCCGCATGAGACGAACAACCGCCCGTCGTCGGTGATAGCGAGATCGTTGGGATGCGGATCGGTGGCGAGCATGCTCGTGACCGTCGGACGATTCGGATCCTTCACGTCCACGACGGCGACATTCGCGCTGCCAAGATTCGCGACGTACAGAGTCTCGCCGTTTCTCGAGAGCTTCGCCGCCAGTGGATGATCGCCGACGTTGACACGCGCGAGGGCGCGACCGCCGTGCGTCTCCAGGATGTAGAGGTGGTCGTCCGAGTTGTTGAGCGCGTACAGGAGCTTGCCGTCGCGGGAGACGTTGATTGACGAGACCGCTGTCTTCTCCTTGACCGCGCCCACCAGCGTATAGCCCGACCTCGCCTCTTGCCAGCCGTCCTTGTCCCAGCGATCGAAGTACGCGATGTCGTGACCGGGGTAGCCTGCGCCGCTCGACACAAAGATGCGGCTGCCGTCGGGCGAGAACGCCAGCCCACTCCAGGCCTGCTCCATCGGGAACGTCGCGATCTCTTTCTCCGTGGCGAGGTCGACGATGTGGAGGTTGTGCCTCGTGTAGCCAGTATTGACGAAGGCGAAGAGCTTGCCGTCGGGACTCACCTGACCGCTGAGGATCATGTCGCCCGACGCGAGTTGCCGTCCTGCCGGCGTCGTCTTCCAGCCGCTTACCAGCAAGGCGTTCGGCCCGTTCCTGCCCGGTACCGTGATCTCCGTGCCGGAAACTGGATGCCTGGCGCGGTAACTGTCGACGGCGCGCCACGTGCCGCCTAGCGCCATCACCAACAGAAGGGTGCAAGCCACGCGTTTCATGGGCTCTCTCCTGCACACGCTCGGGGGAACTGCGACGGGTGCAGTCTAGATCACGCGAGTCACGGTTTCGTAAAGGCGGGGACCGATTGTAGGGGCTCTGGCTACTCGCTGCTCGCTGCTGCGGTGTTAGAGTGTCGGCATGAAACGCCTTCTGGCTGCCGGCCTCGCAATCCTTTCGACGGTCGCTTTGATCGCACAAGCACCTGGTGCGGGCAAGGCACCAGACTGGGAGAAGCTTCGCCCCGAGATTCTCGAACGCTATCGCGACCTCGTGAAGATCGACACGACCGCGGGGCGCGAGACGCTCGCCGTCGAGTACCTGAAGAAGGTTCTGGAGGCCGAAGGCATCGCGACGCAGACGTTCGCCCTGGATCCGAAGCGCGCCAACCTCGTGGCGCGGCTCAAGGGCAACGGCACGAAGCGGCCGCTGCTGATCCTGGCGCACACCGATGTCGTGGGCGTGCAGCGCGAGAAATGGCCCGTCGATCCCTTTGGCGCCGTCGTGAAGGACGGCTACATCTGGGGACGCGGCAGCAAGGACGACAAGCCGGTCCTCGCCGCGAATCTGATCGCCATGCTGATGCTGAAACGTCTCGGCATCGCGCTCGACCGCGACGTGATCTTCCTTGCCGAGTCGGGCGAGGAGGCCGATCTCACCGGCGTCGGGATCAATTACATGGTCAGCGAACACTTTGCCGACATCGACGCCGAGTTCGCGATGACCGAAGGCGGCGGCGCCACCATCGATGGCGGCCGGGTGACCCGTGTCAACATCGGCACTGCCGAAAAACTGCCCGCCCGTGTGAGGCTGGTGGCCTCCGGTACGGCCGGCCACGGATCGGTGCCGCGCTCCGACAACCCGTTGATTCACCTCGGCGCAGCCGTCGAGAAAGTGGGCCGCTGGGACACGCCCATGCGGCTCAATGACACGACGCGAGCCTACTTCGAGAAGCTCGCCGCGATCAGCGCTCCCGACCGCGCCGCGATCTACAGAGCCCTGCTCGATCCAAAAACCGCGGTGGAGGCGCAGAAGTACCTGCGCGAGCACTCGCAGAGCGAATACTCGATGCTGCGGACGTCGGTCGTGCCGACGCTGCTCAAGGCCGGCGTCGGCGCAAACGTCATTCCGTCAGAGGCGGAAGCCACCCTGGATATTCGCGCGCTGCCGGGCGAAGACATCGACCGGTTCTATGCGGAGATGGGCAAGGTGATCGCGGATCCGGCGGTCAAAATCGTTCCGATCCCGCAGGCGCGCCCGCCGTCGCCGGCCTCGCGAATCGACACCGAGATGTACCGGGTGATGGAGCGCGCCGCGAAGACGGTCTATCCCGAAGCCGCCGTTCTTCCGTCCATGTCGACCGGCGCAAGCGACCAGGCGCAGCTGCGAGCGAAGGGAATTCAGTCTTACGGTATTGGCCCCGCAGCGACGGAATCCGACGCTCTCAACTATCCGGCGCACGGCGACGTCGAGCGCCTCGCGGAGTCCTCGCTGTATCCGTTCGTCCGGTACGTGTGGACTGTCGTGACGGAAATCGCCGCGCACAAGTAAGTTCCTGACCTATGCGTTCGAGCTACTTCGGTACCCAGCCCGAGTGAGAATGGAATCAGACTCGCTGGCGCGGACCATCGAGGCCAGAGTGCACGGCCGGTATCTCGTTCGAGTGCCGCGCTCACTGGGCCGGTGGCCGGTCCTTTACACCTTTCATGGGTACGGCGAAGACGCGGTCGCGAATCTGACCGCCGTTGAGCGCGTGCCGGGTGTGGACGAGTGGCTGATCGTCGCTGTACAGGCGCTGCATCCGTTCTACGCGAAGAACGAACAGGTCGTGGCGAGCTGGATGACACGTCAGGACCGGGAGCTCGCCATCGCCGACAACGTGCGCTATGTCCGTGCCGTCGTTGACGCCGTCTCGCGTGAATACCTGGTGACCTCGTCGATGGTTTTTGCCGGCTTCTCGCAGGGCGTCGCGATGGCGTACCGGGCGGCGGCGTCCGTCCCCGCCGCGGCCGTCATCGCGCTCGCCGGCGACGTTCCTCCTGACATCACGAAGGCGCCGGACAATGCGAATCACGCCGTGCTGCCGCACGTCCTCATCGGCCGCGGCACAGCCGATGCCTGGTACACCCAAGAGAAGTTTGACGCGGATGTCGAGCGCCTGAAGCACCTGGCCGGCCACGTCGAAACGTGCGTGTTCGCCGGGGGCCATGAATGGACGGACGCGTTCGCCGCGACTGCCGGCGCGTTCCTGACGAGGCTGCGCAACGCACCGTGGTTCGCCTAGACCCGGAGCTCTCTAGCGTTGGCATTCAACCCGCCCGATCCTTCGATTGCTGCGGTGGGAACGCTACGGCAGCTGCGCAGGCGTCCATCGCCGCAATGCAGCGGGGCGCAGATCCGGCACGAACTGCACGGCAGCGCCGGCGACGAGCGAGTCTACCTGCGCTCGATCGAGATTCGTGAGCGCTATCACGCCGAGGCGGTGATCGGGAAAGTGCGCGATCACGCCGCGGAAGCCGGGGATCGTTCCTTCGTGCCGCACCAGACGCACGCCTGTCGTGAAGCCGCCCGGCGGAAAGTCATCGAGCTCCCACCCGAAGCCGTAGGGAAATGAACCGCCGTCGTTGAGCGTGACCGGGGTCCACATCACCGCCTTGCTCGCTGCGGTCAGGATTCGATCCTCTTGCAGCGCAGCTGCCCACTTCGCCATGTCGAGCACGGACGAGACGAACGCGCCGCTCGGACGCAGCGAGATCCAGTCGTCTGCCTTGGTATGGCGTCCGTTCATCCAGAGGTACCCAGGCACGCGAGCGCGGTCGGCGCTGGTCGTGCGAGTGGACGTCATGCCGAGCGGAGAGAAGATTCTTTCCTCGAGGAATCGATCCCACGGCTTGTTGCTGACGACGCGGATGACTTCGGCGAGCGTGTAGTAGCCGAGATTCGAGTAGTCGTACTTGTCGCCAGGCGTCCACTGCAGCGGCGTCGCGAACGCCGACTTGATCACATCGAGATCGGGCTGCAGCGTGTTCGGATCGAATCCGATCGGCTCGCGCACGAGACCGGACGAGTGTGTCAGAAGATGACGCAGCGTGATCGCCTTCCAGGATGCCGGTGCGCTCGGGATGTATTTCGACACCGGGTCGTTGACTGACAGACGGCCATCCTGCACCAGCAGCATGACGCCCGCGGCGATGAACTGTTTGCTGACCGAGCCGATCTTGTAGACCGTTTCAGGCTTGGCGGGGATGCCGCGCTCGAGATCTGCGGTGCCGTAGGCTCCGACCTTCACGAGCTTGCCGTCCTTGACGACCGCGATGGTCGTGGAGGGAATGTTCCGCTCCTTGATCACTCGCTGGTAGAAGTCGTCCAGTGAGTCGGCGCTGAGCGACACGACCGCCAGCACGAGGAGCGGAATAGACCGGCGCACGGCGAGTTTCACGGCGCGATGATGCCACAACATTTGTGTTTGGCTAGAATCGACGCATGCGGCTCGATGGCGCGATGCTGTTTGTGAAAGATCTCGATCGGATGACGGCGTTCTACCGAGACGTGCTCGGGCTGCAGCCGATCGAAAACACCCGGCTCGAGAACTGGGTCGAGTTCAGGGGGAACGGCGTACGGTTCTCATTGCACGCGATCCCGTCGGCAATCGCGAGCGGGATCCGCATCGATTCACCGCCACATCCGCGTGAGCAGTCGAGCCCGAAGTTGACCTTCGCCGTCCAGAACGTCGACAGCACGCTTCAGAAAATCGAGCAGATGGGACTGCCGTTACTGCGCCGTCCGTGGGGCGACACTGAGGCCGTCGATCCCGAAGGCAACGTGTTCGCCCTCAGTGCGGCGCAATAGGCTCGGAACGTGCGGCCGAGAGGATAATAAGGCCCACCCCCTTGAAACCCGACATCGTGCAACCGCTTTGCACACCTGGAAGGGAGTTGTGATGGAAACCTTGGCCTTCGGTGCAATCGGGCTTGTTGCCATCCTTCTGTCTCTCGCAGCGCTCGACTCGTTCAAGGAGCGAAGAATTCGCACCATCGAACAAAGGCTTGCACTCCTTCTCCATCACTTCGGCATCGACCCGAGCGCACATGTGCCGCCCTCCGAGCGGGTCCGACGGCTCGCCGCTGACCCAGGCAGGAAACTGCAGGCGGTCAGGCTGTACAGCAAGGAGACCGGCGCTGACGTCAAGACAGCTGCCGCTGTGATCAACGCCCTGAGCTCTAACACCTAGGGCGCCCTTTTCAGGGTGAAATCCCCGTCCATGTGCGGCCGGATCAGCAGCTTGCGATCCTCGCTCAGATAACCAGCCTTGGATACGCGGATCCTGAGAAAGTCTCCAGCTAATCCCGTCATCGTGTACTCGCCTTTGCCGTCGGTCATGACGTACATCCCGGTCGGTATGCTGGAGCCAGGGCTGAGTTTCTCGACTCTTGCGCCCGCCAGCAGTTCGCCATTCTCGTTCCGTACGACACCACTAAAACTGGCGTCCGTCGGGACCATCTTGAGATCGACTCGAAGGTTGCCACAGAATTCGACATACACGGCTTCAACGTTGAAGCCGGGTTTCGTCGCCGCGACGTAGGCTTCGCCGTCGAGCAGACCGGTCAAGCTATAGAGCCCGGCTCCACCTGCGCTGCCGCTCGTTGTCGATCGTCCCGTGTTGGGTCCGAGCGTGATGGAAACCTGTGCGTCATTGATCTGCCCACCAGTTTCGATCATCCGGTTCGACACTTCACCCGTCACCGTGTTCGTGCCGATCTCATCCCCTAACCTGAAATACGTCTCGAAGATCCCGCCCGTAGCGGCCGCGGGAGGTGGCACGGTCACCGACGTCTCGAGCGTGCGGAAACCCGGTTTGGATGCCCGCATCCTGAACGTGCCCCAGACCACGTTTTGAATCCGGTATCGCACCGCGATGCCGGAGAAGTCGAACTTGCCAGCATCAGGTCCATCGAGAATCTCAACCCGGACTCCGTCGATAAAGGCATTGCACGGCAGGGCTCGATTGACGAATCCTTGGACCGTGACGCGGTTCCGATCCATCACGATGTCGCGCGTCGTGTCGCCGGAGACGAGCACGTCGATGCTGTTCACGGTGTACCCGGTTTTGATCACGCGAAGGACGTAGTCCTGCGCACTGAGTCCTGTCATCCGATAGGTGCCGTCCGGGCTGCTCGACGTGGTTGCGACGACGGCGCCATCATGCATGGCATCGATCTGCGCGCCTGACACGGCTTCGTTGAGCGGCGTCGCGCGCACCTGGCCCGACAGCGTAAACCCTGGCTGTCCAGGAGTCGGCCGCGGCTCCTCCGGTGCAGGGCTCGTCGCCGGCGGCACCACCGGAACAGGGCTTGGAGTTTCGACGTGATCGCGGCCACACGCGGCCGTCAGAGTGAGCAAGACGATCCACATCGTCACTTCGCATCTTGCTTGTCGCATGCGATGGCCTTTTGCGATCTCGATGCCAGCCGGTTTTACACTGGCAGTGGCTGATGCAAGTGAGTCTCGCTGCAGTTCATGTCGCGCCGGGGCCACACCTGCTGCGGTGATGGCGCAACAACGACGATTTTGGCGGACGGAGGTCTGTGTATCGGTTATCCGTACGATCATCGGGCCATTGGTGCGAGCACCAACGCGCGTTCGCTGACATGCGGATGTTGTTGCTGTTGTTGCTGACGGTCAGGTGTCTCCCCTGTGACGTTCGCCTGCGTTGGTTCGTCTATACCTTACGCCTGCTATGCCTTACCGCGTCTGCTCGCAATGCCAGCGGCAGGGCCGGTTGCTGGAACACGTGAGCCAAGGCGCTTACGTCGATTACTACAGGTGCGATCACTGCGGCCACGTCTGGTCGCACGAGAAAGGCAAGCCGGAATCAAAACCGCGCGACGTGACGATTCCGCTGAAAACGCGGACGAACGGGAACAAGTAGCGGTCACGCGGCAACCAAGCTCATCTTGGATGATCCCGCGTTCGCACCTCCGTCAGCCCCGATGGTTGGCGAGCCTCTTTGTGCGTATGCTCCGATCCTTCATGCCCGAACGCATCTGTGCGAAGTGCGGATCGATCGGTCAGTATCTGGCTGGCGTGAGCAAACACGCCGTCGTCAATTACTACCGCTGCCCGGAGTGCTTCCACATCTGGGCGCATGACAAGGATGGTCCCGACAGCGTTCGCCGAAAGACCTTACTGTTCCGCCTGAAACAGACGCGAAAGACTTGACGGCCTGCGAGGTCGTGACAAGTGTCTCAGGAGTCGCCTAGACAGGAGCCTTCAGCGGTTACTTCTCACACACCGCACGGACACAGCCATCTGTTTGTCGCCCTGCACGTGTCGACTGAGAGCTTGACCGCCTTTACCAAAGTTATAGAAACGCGCACGGGCCGAACCGTTGTCAGAGGCCGTCCAGTAGATGCCATGAGCTTCCAACCGTTCATACCGGCCGTCGGAACCACGGCTGCCGCCGAGCATGGCGCTGAATCCTGACGTGCCCCCGAACACGAGCGCCCGATACGCCGCTTTCGCGCCGTCAGCCGAATCCTCGAGCAGACCACCATAGTGCTTTGCCATCTGCCGCCATTCGTCATCGGTCGGTAAGTGCCAACCGCTTCCAAGCGTCTCGCACGCTTGCTGCGCTGAGCCCCAGGGATACAAACGGCCGTAGCGACGGCAATTCGATTCGGCGTCGTCGTAGCAATACGATGGAGATGCGTTGACGTTCAGGTTGACGGTCGTCCACTCTCTACCGTCCGCCATCCGTTTGGAAGAAGCGATCGTGACGGACGCGTTCTGATTTTTCGCTGAACGCTGCGCGGGATCGGCGCCAACAGACGCGGCCGCGAGACTCAGCGCAATTGCCGTGACACGAAGTCGAATGGGCGTCATGCGGTTGGATGTGGCCTCGCTACCGGGATCCGCGAAGATGGAACCATACGGATCGACGGAATCGCGGCGTAATTCTACAGTGACCTGAGAACAGCAAAAATCCGTTGCATCTTGGCATGCGCAATCTCAAGCTGTTTGCAGATGGCGGTTATGAAATCTGCCGTTCTAGTGGCCCTGGTCCTTCCCTTGATGACCGGATGCGCAACGTCAAAGTCGAGATCAGTGCGCTCAACAACAGTGTGCGCATTGCTGGCCAATCCACGACAGTTTGATCGTTCCATATCAGTTTTCTCTCGGTCGCTCAACGCGGTCGATGACCAGCACTTCGATCGGGCCGCGTTCAGCCTGCAGCTTCAGACCGAGTTGCTCTTCGAGCGCGGTGAAAATG
>DATFRP010000133.1:0-21923 GCA_035263125.1 Vicinamibacterales bacterium | reverse complement strand
GGTGCCAGGTCCGTGGTGCGCGAATGCCGGGGCTGAAACTGCAAGGAGTGCGAGTGCAAGCGTAGCCGATCGAATCATCGTGATTTCTCCCCGTCGGAGGCTACCGCCAGGATGGCGGGCGGGTCAAGGACGCGCCGGGGTAATAGGAGACACCCCCGTGAAAGGGACCCACCCCTGCGCGATCGCGAGCGACGCGCGCGGTTCGTCGTGCGCGGACGCGACCGTGCACTAGAATCGACTGAACACCGATTCTCGAAGCCAATCCGTGGGGCGCGCATGATTCTCTTCCACCGACACGACCTCCGCGACGGGCTGCGAACGCTGCGCCGGCAGCCTGCATTCACGCTCGCGGCCGTCATCACATTCGTGTTGGCGATCGGGACCACGACGGCGATCTTCGCGGCGCTGGATGCCGTGATTCTCACACCGCTACCGTTCGCTGAGCCGTCGGCGCTCGTGATCGCGTGGCAACAGGATCCCGCGCGCGCGCAGCCAGTCGTCGAGGTCTCGCATCGGCACTTTCGCGAATGGCAGGCGCGGACCCGCAGCTTCAGGGGGCTCGCCGCGATGTCCTCGGTGAACATCCCGTTGACCAGGACGCTCCCGAACGGCGAGCGGCGCAAGATCTTGTCCGCGCCGGTATCGCACGAGTTCTTCGCCCTGCTCGGCTCGGCGCCGGCGCTCGGCCGCGTGTTCTTGCCCGAGGAGGATCGGATCAATGCCCGCGGCACGGTGATTCTGAGCGACGCGTTCTGGACGCGCGAATACGCTCGAGATCCCTCTGTGGTCGGCCGCGCGATCACGCTCGACGATCGCCCGTTCACCATCGTGGGCGTCATGCCGCGCGAGTTCCCGTTTCCATTCGGCGCCGAGGTCTGGACGCCCATCAGTCCCGTCATCGGGCGACAGTTCATCGACAATCCGTCGTGGGGTGTCCTCTATGTGATCGGGCGCTTGCGACCGGGCGTCGAGGCGGCGCAGGCGCAGCGCGAACTCGATCCGCTGGTCCGGCAGCTCCTGCGCGAGCACGGACTGCCCGGCGCAGACAGCGTGTCGAGCGCGGTGACGCCGCTGACCACGTTCGTCCTCGGCAACACGCGGCCGATCCTCCTGGCGCTGGGCGGCACCGGCATTATCGTGCTTGCGATCGCCTGCGCCAACATCATCGGGCTGCTCTTGTTGCGGGCGCTGGCGCGCCAGCGCGATTCAGCGTTGCGCATCACCCTCGGCGCGCCGCGCCGGCGGATCGTCAGCCTCTGGCTCAGCGAAAGCGCACTGCTGGCGGGCGCCGGTCTGCTCGGCGGACTGATGCTCGCGTGGTGGGGCACTCGCGCGCTGGCCCAGTTGGCGCCGGCGAGCACTCCGCAGCTCGATCGGATCACACTGACCTGGACGGGCATGGTCTTCGCGGTCATCGTCGGCCTGCTGTCGGCGATCGTGTGCGGACTAGTGCCGGCGTGGATGGCGTTGCGCCCGACGTTGCGCGCGTCGCTGCAGGACGGCGCACACGGCAGCGAGAGCAGGTCGCGGCGGCAGGCGCGGCACGCTCTTGTCGTGGGCCAGCTCGCGCTCGCGATGGTTCTGCTTGTGGGGGCGGGCCTGATGATCCGCAGCGTCCTCGTCCTGCGTCATCTTGATCTCGGATACGCGCCGTCGGAAGTCCTGACGATCGAGGTCACCGCCCATACCGAGGCCGACGTGCGCGCCGCGAAGGAAGCGCCGGCGGCCCCCGCCGATGGCAGCCCCGAGGCCATCAGTCGAGCATACCTGGAACGGGTCCGGCGCGAGGAAGTGCTGATGCAGCCGTATCGCATCGCCTACGATCAGATCCTCGCGCGGATTCGGGCACTGCCGCAAGTGCAGGCGGCGGGCGGCACGTATCAACTGCCGCTGATCTACGGGCCTATCGGCATGGATGCGAGCATTCTGCTCGAAGGGCAGGCACCGTTTCCCGCGCGCGACTGGATGAAGAACCCGACGGTCAATCAGATGTCGGTGACCGAAGGCTACTTCGAGGCGATGGGTGTGCGGCTGCTGAAGGGCCGCCTGTTCACGGTGGGCGACACCGCGGCGTCGTCGCCTGTGGTGATCGTCGGCGAGACCGCAGCGCAGCGGCTCTTTCGGGGCAGGGATCCGATCGGACGACAACTGAGCGTGGCCGGCGCGCCGAGGGACTCGGAAGGCAACGCACGCTGGCAGACCGTCGTTGGCG
Organism: Vicinamibacterales bacterium; assembly: GCA_035263125.1. GTDB lineage: Bacteria > Acidobacteriota > Vicinamibacteria > Vicinamibacterales > UBA2999 > Gp6-AA40. The sequence goes on along the minus strand of DATFRP010000133.1, from coordinate 19,711 downwards.
TCGTCTCCGACAGCCACCTTCGCGGCATCAACGACGTGCGGCTGGACGTGTATATGCCGCATCAGCAGGTGACACAGCGCGTGAACGCGATCGTGCTCCGCACGGCTGCCGATCCCGCGGCAATTGCCGCCACAGTGCGGCCGGCGATCCTCGCCGTCGATCCGCGGGCGGTCATCGGACGCGTGCAGACGCTGGACGCGATCGTTGGAACTGCGACGGCGCCGTGGCACTTCGGGATGCTGTTGTTCACCGTGTTGGGGGCGGTGGCGTTCACGCTGGCGCTGACCGGCCTATTTGGCGTGATTGCCTACTCGGTGGCACAGCGTCACCCGGAGATCGCGATCCGCCTCGCACTCGGCGCGCTGCCCGGACAAGTGCACGTGATGATCCTGCGCGAGGGAGCGATGTTGATTCTGGTCGGCCTTGCGCTCGGCCTTCTCGGCGCATTCGCCGGCGCCCGCGCGCTGGCCAGCGTCCTCTTTGGCATCTCTCCGACTGACCCACCGACATTCGTGGCCGTCCTCGCCTTCGTCACACTGCTCACGCTCGCGGCCTGTCACCTCGCCGCGCGCCGCACGGCGAGGGTGGATGCGCTGAGGTTGCTGCGCTGACACGCCGATGTGGAGCCAGCGGCGAATCAGCCCCGCAACAGAGCGCGACACACCTGACGGTCGCGAGTAACGCCGCTGTGTTTACGCAAAAACCCCTCGCCTTTCGGAATCAGTCCGGTCGTCGTAGGACTCGGAGCGCCCTTTCTGGCTTGCGTGCGGTCGATTTCCGAATGCGGTCGCCGCGCCTCAGCGACTTCACCGCTTTCTCGCTCACGCGGGCTACCTTCGCGAGTGAACGAATGGAGTGTCGCCGAGCGTTGTGTTGAAGCACCGGATCGATGACGAGCCGCGCGCTCTCCTGGCGTCGGTATTCGACTAGCCGCGGGTTGAGCAAGCTGATGTCGTCCTCTCGCTCCCATCGACGATCGGTCTCCTTGCCGATGGATCGGAACTCCCGAGCTGCCAGCACCGGCATGCGTTGCAGCAATCCAGCTGAATCCGCTGTGCATGGTCCGCCGTCAGGTGCCAGACTCTTCGCCTCGGGATGCCAGCGATACTGGCTCACGATGTCGCCGTAGGTCTTTGCTTCCGCCTCGGACGGAAGCCGATGGCCGCGTCGCGCTAATCGGTAGTTCTTCCCGTCCTCGTCGTAGAGGTTGACCCATTCCAAATCGTGCCAGCGTGACGCGTCGGACGTAAACGGTGCGATTAACGTGAATTCGCCGGGCGTCGCGCCTTTTGGATATCCACCATCGGGATCGATCGGTGGACTCAACACGAAGTTGAACGGCTTGAGACGCTCGGGATACGGCCATCGGCGTTGGCGGACTTGAAGAGCCTTCATGACTTCCGGCGTGGTGATGGCGATGCGCATCATCGCCGGCAGGTCGAACCAGGAGGGCTCGACGCACGAGAGTCCCAGCGCGTGACGCACGATCCAGTCCCAGGCTTCGATCACCCACACGTGCTCCTTAAGCCTCTCGTCAAATCCCTTCTTGGGTGGAAACAAGTAACCGAGTCCGTGTCCGTTTGCCTTGACGATCTGAATACTGCCGTCGGCTGCGAGAAGTGTTCCTACAAGTTGTTCTGGCATGCCGTTTCGAAGGAGAAGCATCCCACAGGCCTTTTGTGGTTCTTCACTGCCGATCGCTGCGTCAAGTGCGGCTACGTTCGAACGTAGTAACGGCTGGGCATTCTCTGCCACAATTGCAGATGAGGATCTACTTCACTGACGGTCGGACGTGAACTCTCGCGATTCCTGGTTTCTACTAATAATCGGCGTCGCGTTCCTCGCATTCTTGACATTAGGGCTCAGGCCAGCCGAGTTCACAACCCGACGGAGATATAGCGATGCTTGAGACGATCTGGCAGGACGTCCGATACGCGGCGCGATCGCTCCGCCGCACGCCCGGCTTCACGGGCGCGGCGCTTCTGACGCTAGCGTTAGGCATCGGTGCCACGTCCGCAATCTTCACGGTCGTCAATGCCGCGCTGTTGAAGCCACCGCCGTATCCCGAGCCGGATCAGCTATTGGTCCTCGCTACGCCGGACGGCGGCTCGCAAACGGGACAACTCTTCCTCTACGTGCGCGAACGGCTTAGTGCGTTCGAGCACCTGGCGGCACAACGAGTCAGCAACGGATGGAATCTCGTCGCCGGCGACTACGTGACTTACGTTGACGCGTTGCGCGTATCTGAAGGTTACTTCGATGCGCTCGGCGTGGCCCCGCTGTTCGGGCGAGGTTTTTCGCGTGGTGAGGATCAGCCGCGCGGACCCGATGCGGTTGTCATTTCGGAGGCCCTCTGGCGACGCGCGTACGGTGGCCGCACCGACGTCTTGGGTGAAACGATTCAGCTTGGAGGGGTTCCGCACACGATCGTTGGCATCATGCCCGCGGCTTTCCGCAGCATTCCCGACGCGGAAGTATGGACGCCCCTGAGAACGACTGCGACAGACAACACCCAGAACTACCGGATCGTTGGTCGGTTACGTGAAGGCGTCACGGCATCGCAAGCTGAAGCCGAATTCAACGCTCTGCGCCCCGACATTCGTCGTGAGTTTCCGCGATACAACCCCAATCGGTTGGCGGCGACCGGATGGTTGCCGTTGCGCCAAGTCCTCGGCGTCAATGTCCGCCAGCCACTGCTGATGCTCCTCGGCGCAGTTGTCTTCTTGCTCCTCATTGCGTGCCTGAACGTCGCCAGCTTGCAGCTGACGCGGGCGCTCGGGCGGCGCCGTGAACTCGTCACGCGTGCCGCGCTTGGAGGCAGTCCCTTCCGGCTCGTTCGACAAGTCTTGGCGGAGTCTGCGCTACTCGCGATCAGCGGGGCGCTCTTGGGTCTTATAGTCGCGGTCGCGGGTACTCAACTCCTATTTGGCCTCGTCTCGGAGGATGCGGCGCGGCAGATGCTCTCCGGCGAGACAGCCAACGTTGACTGGCGCGTGTTTGTCTTCGCACTTGCGACGGCCGTCGGGTGTAGCCTGATCTTCGGCGTCGCCCCGGCGCTAGCGTCATCTCGTGTCGATCTCCGCCCAGCGCTTGGCGCGAGTACAACGACGACCAGCAGCCGCCGGACTGTCTGGCTACGGCGCACTCTTGCGGGCGGTGAACTCGCTCTTGCCGTCGTGCTTCTCGTAGGAGCGGGCTTACTGCTCCGCACACTGTACAACCTGCACAGTGCGGAACTCGGCTTCAACCCCGCCAACGTCATTGTGGGGCGAATGTCGCTACAGCGCGCGGTGGACGATGGCGCCGCGCTGGAGACACTTCTGGAGCGGGGTTTGAGTCGCATTCGTGCCGTCCGTGGCGTATCGGCAGTAGCTGCCAGCAACGGTGTTCCCGTTGACCGCGGGATCAACTTTGCGCTCGAGCCGCCGACTGAGGGGCGGATCAGCGAAGTTCGCTCCATCGATTGGCGCTACGTGAGCTCGGATTACTTCACCGTGTTCGAGACTCCCTTGCTTGCGGGCCGACTGTTCGATGTTCGGGACCGATCCGGGAGTACGCCCGTCGCGATCGTGAACGAGGCATTCGCACGGGCGTACTTCGGCCGCGTCGATGCGACGGGCGAAACGATTAGCTTGGCTTCGGGTTTTCAAGACGTGCCGCGGCAAATCGTCGGCGTCGTCGCCGATGTTAAGGCGCGATCCGGCTCTGGCTGGACGCAGGGACTCACCGCACTCGGCGCGCCGACAGCCCCGACGATGTTCGTGCCATCTGGGCAAGCGTCGGCGACTTCAGTTCGCGGAACCCATGGTGTGTTTCCCATGACCTGGTCGATAAAAACGGCGCGTCTCGACGGCGCGCTTGGTCGCGATCTGGACAGCGCGATACGCGCCATCGGTGCAGGCGTCACGTTCATCACGTTCCAGCCGATGGATGCTGTGATTGCGCGGGACCTCGACCTGCCTCGGCTGGTCGCAAGCCTCCTGGCGACGTTCGCGGGTCTTGCGATGAGCCTCGCGGTTATCGGCCTGTATGGGCTCATCGCGTATGCCTCGACCCAACGGATGCGTGAGGTGGGCGTCCGCATCGCGTTCGGAGCCACAGCCAGCCGCATTCTGCGACGCTTCGTGGCCGAAGGGCTCGCTGTAGCTGGCGCGGGCATGGTGGTGGGCATCATCGCAGCAGTGTTCTTCACGCGTGTATTGACGACCCTCCTCTTTGACGTCACACCGCTCGATCCGATGACGTTCGCCATAGTAGCGGGGCTACTACTTAGCGTAGCGGCCACGGCCAGTGTGTTCCCCGCGGTACGCGCGGCACGCGTTGATCCCCTGGTCGTGCTACGGGCAGACTGACGATCTCGATAGTTGTCACACCTGATTCCGAGTGCGGATCCGGGATCTGCCGAGCCCACGTCGCGCAGCGTGACGCAGATAGTGATGTCGCACGCCATCGTACTAACCGGCGCGGGGGCGCGGTTGGCGCCTCACTGGCGTGGTTGGTCACTCGCGCGATGGACACCCTGCTCTGGGAGTGGGCGCGGGCGATCCGTTGACGTACGTACTGGTCGCCGGCCTACTCGCCGCGGTGTCCATGGTCGAGTCCGCGCTTCCGGCCGTGCGCGGCCCGCATCGATCCGATGCTCGTCTTGCGCCACGATGTAGCAGTTTTCCCCTCCCAATCGCTAACCCCGTCAAGGACGCGCCGGGGTAAGCGTACAGAGAGGGGAAAACTGCTACACCCCCTCGCGTTCGTCCGCGTTGCGCGTGGCCGACGCGAATTGAGGGGTGTACGCAGGCATAATCACGCGTCAGACGACCGTGTGTGATCGCCAAGTACTGGTGCAGGATGAAACTTGCGGGCATTCGACGCGAGGCTCGTTTGGCGTTATGCTGCGAGCCGTGTAGGGTCGGCCGAGATATGCTGGTCGGCCTACTATTAACCTTAGTGAGGCGGCTTCGAGTCTCGTGATTTGAGACGGTGGATCTTCAGGATGTCGGTTAATGCGTCTCACGAACGTGCAACAGGCGGCTTGGCGGCACATCGGGGAGACGGTTCGTCGTTATCAGGAAAAAGGGCAGGCCAGCCTGTCGCAGGTTCTTTCGAGTGGTAACTGTCGCGAATGCCTGTTCGACGCCGCGATCGAAAGCGTGCGACAGCATGCGCGTGTGGTGTTGCACTTCCATCCTGACAGGATCGGCGTGAAGCCGATCACGGTTGCCGAGGCCCTGTCGAAGAAGGTCACTATCGGAGTCAATTCGAAACCGGCCTCTCGAGCGGTAGTCTCACGGCGTTTCCCGGCGGAGCGCGCGACGCCTGGGAAAAGACGCTCTTTGGGGGCGCGTACCATCGACCGGATTCGTCAATCGGTGATCGGCCAAAGTACGGCGCGCTGGAGCTGATTCGGTATCCTGATGGTCCGTGGCCGCGCTTCGGCTCGTGCTACTTCGTGCTTCGACAGGAGGTGTCTCGACGGACCTCGTTCACCTTCTCGGGGAGTGAACAGCCAGACGCCGGCGAACGTCTGGGGACGATCGACAGAATGGAAGGCGTACTCGCACCTCTCCTAGCGGAAGTGGCGAGCGGCGAGGGTGCGCACGTTCCATGGCCGCCGTTTGTTGCACCGACGTTGGGCGTGAAGCACCTAACAGTCGCCGGACTGCTCGAGCGCATGTCGAGGGATCTGGCCCTGCCGCGCGCGAACCCCTCGAATGGCGCCGCTGGACGCGTGCTCGACACCGGCATCGAGGCGCAGGTGCACGGTCCGATCGATTTGGAGCGTGATGTCGAATCACTCGTTGTCGACCCCGCGTTCGCCGAAACACAAACCGGGGACTGCCTCAGGGAACTCGGTCGCAAGTATGTGTTCCCACTCGAGTGGCATTGCGAGTTCCGTCTTGCGGTGCGGAACGTACCCGACGAGTTCCGCGGCCCCGCCATCTCAAGGCTCGCGCGGCGGATCATGGGTGAAGGTGTCATAGATGCGGCCGCTATCGGAGCCGCTCAGCGATCACTGCGGCTTCGACCTGAAGACTGGCAGGGGTGGGGAACCCACGAGGACACACTGGAGCACTTGAAACAGTTGTGGCATGTTCTCGTCCATTACGGGGAGCCTGCGGTTCCAACGGGAGTAGCCGCCTAATCATTAACTGCCGTTTGCAGCCGTCGGGCCGATTCGATCATGAGCCGCCGCGGCTGAAACGCCGACGTTGATATGGCCGCACGGAAACTCTGAATTACAAGAGGGCCCTTTCCGCGGTTCGCCAGCGGATAGGCACGCCATGTCAACCACTACTGCACGGCCGCAATCACTCGCTGCAGCGTCGCGCGTCGAACTGGAGGACCATCGCGAATCTTCTCGATCGTGTGCTGACTCAGTCCCGTCTGGCGCATGAGCGCGCGAATGCCACATGCGCGGATCTTGGCCAGCGCCGCGCTTGCCACGCCTTACCAACCTGTCCACTGAATCGGATCAGGTCCAGGCGTTACACGATGCAGATAGCCTCTATTTCTTTACAACGGCTGGACGCCTTCTGGATGAAGTCATCTGAAGGGTCAGGAGTGCTACGATTCGCGGAGCACACGATGATTAGTGGCGGCGGGCCCCGTTGACGACTCTCCGACGAGGCAGCGTGATGGATCGAAACGAGCGGCGCGAACGCGAACACGACGGCGCAAACTGGACGTCGCGGATCGAACTGCTTAGCCGCGATTTCAAATACGCGCTCCGCGGCTTGCTCAAGACACCGACGTTCACGATTGTCGTGGTGTTGACGCTCGCCCTGGTGATTGGTGCCAACGCGGCCGTCTTCGGCTTACTGAACGCGCTCATGTTTCGTAAGCTGCCGGTGCAGGCACCGGACTCGCTCGTCGAACTCTCCGTCGCCACTCGCGTGTCGCCGGAAGGGCCTGTGTCCTACCCGATGATCCGAGCGTTCGAGCAGGATCGATCAACGTGGGCCGACGTCTTTGGGTGGTCGGCCCCTCGCCTTTCGAATGTGGAAGCGCCGCGCGGAACATTCAGGCACGCCGTGGCCGTCGCAGCGACAGGTAACTATCACGCCGCGTTGGGCCTCACGCCGCGGCTGGGCCGTCTTCTCGAGCCCGCGGATGCCGTGCCTAACGGACCTGCCGTCGCCGTGTTGGGGTACGAGCTGTGGCAGCAGGCGTTCGGCGGTGATCCCTCGGTGATCGGACAATTGATCGCGATCGAAGGTGTGCCGTTCACGATCGTCGGTGTCACGCCGGAAGCGTTCAACGGGCTGACGGTGACGGTCTCGGCAGACGTCACCGTGCCGTTTTCGACGTGGCCGCGGATCACCAATCAACCTCCAGACAGCTACATGGGCGATGCGATGTGGCTGAACGCCACTGGCCGATTGAAAGACGGTGTGAGCCCCACCCAAGCGCGGGCTCGGCTCTCGGCCCTTTGGTCGAGCATCAAGCAGCAGCTTGTGCCTCCGGCTGTCGTCGGCACACAACGAGACGAGTTCCTCGCGATGCGGCTCGTCGTCAAGTCGGCGGCGGCCGGCGTTGATCCGTTTTACGGCACGTTTCGGAATCGGTATGTCACGGCGTTGCACGTCGTGCTCGGTGTCGCCCTGCTGATGCTTTTCATCGGCTTGCTCAACATCGCGAGTTTGGAGGTGTCTCGATCGTGGGCGCGCCGCCAGGAGTTCAGCGTCAAGAGCGCGCTAGGCGCGAGCCGCCCCCGATTGGTGCAGCAAGTCTTGGTTGAAGGAATCTTGCTGACGCTGACAGGCGTGACAGTCGGCGTTCTTGCCTCTTTGGCCGTCAGCACGTGGATTGCGAAGACGATCCTTGCGGACTACCCCGTGCCGTTCAATTTCGATCCGACGCCAGATCGCCTGGTACTTGCCTTTGTGGGCGTCCTGGCGCTGATTGTCGTAGTGGTGCTTGGCATCTCGCCCATCTGGACGAACCGTTACGTGATCGCCGGTCGTGACGACTCGCAATCGCGAACCGTCACCCGCTCTGGTCGGACTGGGCGGCGTCTGGTGACGGCGCAGGTGGCGCTCTCAATCTTGTTGACGGTGCCTGCGGGTCTTCTCATCCGTTCGCTTCAGCAACTGCGTGCGGTTGAAACAGGTGTGACGACTCGCGACGCCATGGTCGCTGTGTTCATGGCAAAACCGAGAGCGTACCTGGGTATCAACAACGACGTGTATTACCCGGCGCTAGTCGAGCGACTGCAGGGACTTCCCGGCGTCACACGCGTAGCCGTCTCCCAATTCAAGCCGTTCATGGGGGGGTTGACCTTGCCGATTTCTCAAGTCGGCGCCCCAGACCGCGTTCCGGCGTTCTACGATTCCATTTCGCCCGGACTCTTTGATGCCTTGGGAGTGAAGGTATTAGCAGGCCGAGATTTCAGATGGGCAGACAGCAGCACGTCGCCACAAGTGGCAATCGTGAGCCAAAGTCTGGCTCGTCGATTGTTCGGCGGCAGCGAGGCAGTGGGTCGCCGCATTCAGGTCGATCCCCGTCACACGGATGTCCAGGTGGTGGGAGTTGTCGGCGATGGTCGTGTCGTTGACATGCGGGCGGCGAATGCCTCCGCCGTGTACTTGCCTTCACTGCAAGTCGGCCCTGCCGGCAACAATAAGTTCGTGATCATCCGCGGTCGCACAACGAGTGGCGATGTTGCGAGCGCGGTCGATTCTCTCGGTCGCGAGCGTTTGCTCACGGCGCAGACGCTACCGGATCTCGTCGACCGTGTGTTGGTCCAAGACAGGATCGTTGCAATATTGGCGGCCTTCTTTGGCGGACTGACCTTGCTGTTGTCGTTCGTCGGCGTCTACGGCATCATGTCGTTCACGGTCGTGCAGCGAACCCAGGAAATTGGTTTGCGGCTCGCGCTCGGTTCGAGCGTCCGCGATCTCATCAGATGGGTGGTCTGGGACGGCGCGACGATCGCGATTCGCGGCATCCTGGTCGGCCTCGTGGCGGCATGGGCAACAGCGGGAGTCATCCAATCCCTGCTGTTCGCAATGCAACCGCACGATCTGCGCACGTTCGTCGTCGCGCCGCTTCTTCTCCTCGTCATGGCCCTCGTCGGGTCGTTCATCCCGGCTCGCAGTGCCGCTCGCGTAGATCCGGTCTTGGCTCTGCGCGCCGAGTAGCGCTGAAGTCTTTCCTATTCGCGTCCGTTGCTTCCCTCGCCCGCCCTGCGACACTGCGCACGCGCCCTATATGTATCCGTTGTTGTCGAAGATCGCGAACTCCCGAGCGTGCCGGACGTGAGCAGGGTGGGTCCCTTTCGCGGGGGTGTCTCCTATTACCCCGTCAAGGACACGCCGGGTTAAGCGATTGGGACGGGAAAACTGCTACACCCACACGCCCACAGTGGAGTCGCTTGCCACTTGGCTAACGACTACTCGGGAGTAATCCCATTGTGGGGAACGCATCGAATGGATGGCCTCATCTGACGGTTTCGGACCCGGAGATCTCTTTACGGCCACGGAACCGATGGCCCACCGTCAACGTCTATGTAGCGTGTTACGCTATAGTCTATCGTCTCACAGCTCATACGAACGTCACCCGAGGCATCGATGGCACCACGCGACCGCATCGACGCATTCCTGCCGCTGACCCCGCCCATGCTCCACACGCTGGTTGCCCTGGCCGATGGTGACAAGCATGGCTACGCGATCATCAAGGAAGTCGCCCGCAGAACCGACGGCAGCGTGCGCCTCAGCGCTGGCACGCTGTACGCGCTGATCCGACGCGCCGAGGGCGACGGCTTGATTGTCGAGACCGACGAGCGGCCGGACATTTCGCTGGACGACGAGCGGAGACGGTACTACCGGCTGACGGCGCTCGGCCGGAGAGTCGCGGCCGCAGAGATCACACGCCTCGAGTCGATCGTCGAGATGGCGCGGGCGAAGAAGCTGGGGCCCGGTCCTAGTCGGAGGACGACGTGAAAGGCCGTACCTTGACCGACCGGCTGATCCGCGCGTTCGTACGCGTGTTCCCGTTCGACTTCCGCGCCGACCACGGTCGTGACCTCGAGCAAACACTGCGGAACCAGCACTGGGACGCCCGCCGAGACGGCCGACTCATGTCGCTTGTCCGGCTGTGGCTCGATGTGCTGCGCGACCTGCTCACGACCGCGCCGCGCGAGCACCTTGCCGTCCTGCGCCAGGACATCGGCTACGCCCTGCGTGCGCTGAGGCGAGCCCCGGTCTTCGCCGCGTCCGCCGTGTTGACACTGGCCATCGGCATGAGCGTCGTGACCGGCATGGTCGCCGTCGCCAACTCGGTGATGCTGCGTCCGCTGGCCGTCGATCATCCTGAGCAGCTAATCTCTATCAGCAATCGGGAGTCGCCGTTCCAAGTCTCGTACAAGGATCTGCAGGACTACCGTGCCGAGACATCGGTGCTGTCGGATGCGATCGGCTACGTGCCGCGCGTGGCGTCGCTCAACGCCGACGGAAGAGCCGAGCGCATCACGCTCGAGCTGGTCACGGACAACTACTTCTCGGTGCTCGGCGTGCAGCCGGCGGCGGGACGCCTGATCCAGCCGAACGAGGGTCGAGCAGCGGGCGACGCGCCGGTCATCGTGCTCGCGTACGACTACTGGCTCGCACGCTTTGGCGGCGACCCGTCTGTCGTCGGCCGCACCGTGCGACTCGCGAGCCAGCCGTTCACCGTCATTGGCGTCTCGTCACGGTCGTTTCGAGGGACGGAGTCGCTCCTCCGCGTCTCGGCGTACGTGCCGGCCTGGATGGTGAACTCGTTCATGAGCTTTGCGGAGAAGACGGAGGTGTTCGAGGACCGCGGGGCGCGTAGCTTCGCCGTGCTCGGACGACTGCGGCCCGGCGTCACGCTCGAGCAGGCGCGGGCGCGGCTCGACGTGCGCGCCGCGCTCCTCGCGCGCGACTATCCCGAGATACACAAGGACATCTCGCTGCGCATCGTGCCGGAGACGCGGGCCCGTCCGACCCCGGCGCTCGCAGAGTTCGTGTTCGTCGGCGTGACCGCGCTGACCGGGCTCGCGGCGCTCGTCCTGCTCGTCACGAGCGCCAACGTCGCCAACCTGCTGCTGGCGCGCGCGGCCGGCCGCACGCGCGAGGTCGCGCTTCGGGCCGCACTGGGCGCGCGACTCGGCCGGATTGCCAGACAATTCCTGACGGAAGGAGTCACGTTGGCCCTTCTCGGCGCCCTCGTGGCCGTGCCGGTCGTCGTGCTGTCGATGAACGCCCTTCGGAACTTCCTGGCCAATGTCACGTCGGTCCTGGCCATCGAGCCGGACTTCAGCGTGGATCTGCGCGTGCTTGCGGTGACCTTCGCGATCGCGATCGGCGTCGGCATCGTAGCGGGACTCGCGCCGGCGGTCGCGGCCTATCGATCCGATCCAGGCCATGCGCTCAAGGGTGGTGGTCGCGGCGCGACCGCTGGCTCGGGAGGCCGATTCGGGAGCGTGCTCGTCATCGCGCAGGTCGCGCTCTCGCTGACGCTGCTCGTCAGCGGCGGCCTGTTCGTTCGCAGCCTCGATCGCGCGCGTCACACCGATCTGGGATTCGAACCAGACGGGATGTTCCTGGCCTCGGCGGCGCCGGCGCTCCAGGGCTACGATTTTGCGAAGCGGCTGGCGTTCTACACCGCCGTGCGCGAGCGCATCGCGGCGATACCCGGTGTCAACCAGGCCGCCTGGGTCCAATTTCCGCCGCTCGACATCATGGGCAGGGTGTCGCAGGCAGCTCCAGAACCGCCACCCTCTGATCCCCGCTGGCGACCCCTGCTGGCCGTCGACACCGCCATCTCGCCCCAGTACTTCGTCACGGCAGGCGTGCGACTCGTCGCGGGACGATCCTTCGACGAACGCGACACGGCAGACACGAGGCCTGTGTTCATCATCAACGAGACACTGGCCGGTCGATTCTGGCCCGGTCAGAATCCCCTCGGGCGCTCGTTGACGGCCGACGGCGTCAGAGGCGAAGTGGTCGGCGTCGTGCGCAACGGCAAGTATCAGAACGTGGGTGAGCCCCCGCGCCTGGCGATCTTCAGGCCGCTCGCACAGGCGTCACCGGTGAACGCGACGATCGCGATCCGCTCTTCGCGTGCCCCGGCGGAACTGGCGCGAGAGGTGAGGCAGGTCGTTCAGGCCGTCGATTCGGGCGTCGCTCTCTACGACGTTCGCTCGATGATGACGCATCTCGACAATGGAGGCGCGTTCTTCGTCTTCAGGCTCGCGGCGTTCATGACTGGACTCTTCGGCAGTCTCGGCGTGCTGCTGGCGTCGATCGGTCTCTACGGAATGATTGCGTATCACGTCGGCCAACGCACGCAGGAGTTCGGAGTCCGGATGGCGCTCGGTGCCAGGTCGGCCGACATCATGCGGGACGTGCTCGCGAGAGGTGGGCGCCTTGCCGGGATCGGCGTGTCAGTCGGCATCATCCTCGCCCTCGGTCTTGCACTGCTTCTGCGAGGGTTGCTGCTCGGCGTGAGCCCGTTCGACCCGCTGATTTACGCGACGGTTGCGATCTTCCTCGGCGCGATCTCCGGCATTGCGTCGTTCGTGCCCGCGCGCCGTGCGATCGCCGTCGATCCGCTGATCGCGTTACGCGCTGAGTGAACGAGCAACGGGCTCACAGGCTCACGCTAGAGCGGCGGATCTCTGTCGAAAAGGGAAGAGTGAGCGACAAGGACGGAGAACGGGCGTCATGTGAACTCCCACAGTGTTAATCCGGCGTACCGTCTCACACGTTCTTGTACGGTCAAGCTGCAAGTCGTAGCTGATCGAGATGCTGCGGCCAGCTCGTCAATCGGTTCCCACTGGCGCTGTTCTGGTCCGCCAAATAGGTCCTCCCCTAACGGCGTACGGTTTAGGAACCGGGGCCACGGGCTAATATCGCGATTACCCGTTGAAGCGTGGTGTGCCGGACGCGCCTGCCTGCACGAATTGCCTCAAGCGTGTGCTGGCTCAAGCCCGTCGCGCGCATCAACGCGCGCACACCCGCCGCCGTCACTTGTTTTCGTAGTTTAGTGTCCGCGACAGTCGTTCGCGGACGATTCAGTCAGTTAATTGCCGGTTTTGAGGTGTCGATTAATTGCCGGTTTTGGGTGTCCACCGACTGCATGGTGCGATGAGTCTTTCAATCGAAAAGAGCACGGCCGGTCGATTCATTCCTACTCGCGAACGCTGCCGTGACGTCGTCGGTAATGGTTCGAGACATCGAGAGAGGCGGTAGGTCCTCAAGTCCGAAGAAGCCGACCTCCGTTACGTCGGCCCCTGGTTGCGGCGAGACTTCTCCAATCGGTTCGCAGAGGAACAAGAGCTTGTAGAAGTCCCGTGGATCCGGAGGATAGCTGTGCTTTGCCTTGTGGCGCAGCGCAAAGAGACGCGTCGCGGCGACTCTCAGTGAGGCTTCTTCCTGGACTTCCTTGACGACGTTCTCGCTGGCGGACATGCCGACATCCGCGAACCCGCCTGGTAGCGCCCATAGGCCGTCGGAGGCTTCCCGAACGAGGAGGATCCTGCTTTCCTGGAACACCGCACCGCGGACATCGACTTTTGGTGTCGCGTAGCCTTTCGCGAAATCAGAAACCAGGCTCTCGATTCTCTCAATCGGGACCGAACCCAAACGTCCGAGCATCTCGTTGGCGATATGGCCAATCTCTTCGTATCGCTGTCTGTCGTAGCGATCCTTGCCAAAGTGGAGACCCGTCGATGCGATGCTCTGGAGCCGTTTTGCCCACGTAAGCCACGCGTCTTCCATGCTTCCGTTCCCATTAATCAGAGCGCCGAGAACCAGCCGATGCGAAAGCCTCGCCTCGGCCGTCTTTTGTTCTGGCTGCGGACCTTTGCTCCGAAACTATCGGTAAATCAGGTACGGTTGACGTTCTTCTCTCCACGCATCTTCATCAATGCAGAGCGCACGATCCCAATCGCCGATAGACGCCTGCGAATCGTCCACCCACTCACGAAGCGACGGCCCGCCATTAATGACGTCGATTGGATGCCGATGACGGGGCTCATACTCGTACCGAAAATCGCGCCACAATTCGAAGTCGGGCTGTACGATTCGAACAGCCTTGAACAGCACGGACATCAGGCGATAGGGTCGGAACCGGCGAGGAACATACTCTGGAAAGTTCGCATGAATCTGTACGCCCGCGCACAGATTTCGGGTGTACTTGTCGAAGAACGGCTCAAAGAAACACGGACGCAGGTAACACCCCTCACACCACTCCGGAGCCAGGGCCCGCATCCTTGCGAGAACGCTGTCGACCGGAAACTGTGGAGCGCCAATTACTTCCAATGGAGTTGTCGTGCCTCGCCCCTCAGATAGGTTCGTTCCCTCGAGCAGCACGGTGCCGGTGAAGCAGCGAACGCAATTGATGTTCCCAATCGCGGGGCTCGGATTGATCCAAACCAGGTCGTCGGGCCAGCCGAATCCGGGACCACGATCGGGGGAGTAGCCTTCCATCTCAATGACCTCGAGGCCGACATCCAGGCTGAAATGATCCACCATGTAGCGCGACAACTCTCCGAGCGTGAGGCCGTGGCGTTGTGGAATCGGCACGACTCCTACGAAGCTCTCCTCCCCGTTGACGAGATTCTTGCCTTCGACCATTCGACCCGCCGGATTCGGACGGTCGAGAACCCATACGGCCTTACCGGTCCTCGCGCAGGCCTGTAGCACGTAGAGAAGCGTCGCCACCCAGGTGTAGCCACGCCAGCCGACGTCCTGGAGGTCGAACAGCAACACGTCAAACGTGTCCAGCATCTCGTCGGTGGGGCGTCTCACCTCACCGTAGAGACTGAACACCGGTATGCCGTGCTGCGGATCGCGGTACGTGGGAGACTCCTCCATGTTGTATTGCTTGTCTCCGCGCATACCGTGCTGCGGCCCAAACGCCGCTGACATCGCTTTGCCCAGTTTCATCACGAGCGCGTCCAGCGCGTGCTGAAAACCAAGACCGACGCTTGTCATTGACGCGGGATTCCCGAGCAGGGCAACTCGCGTGCTCCTCAGTTGCTCGAGGCGTTTCTCGTCGCGCAGCAACCGATCCAGACCGGTCCACATATGTGCCAGCGCCTCCTGGTCGCCGACTATCCGCATCCGATCTCGCAATTGTAGGCGCCGGCCAGTCTATTAGAGATCCGGGAGGAACATGCGAATCCTCCTGTCAGATCGACATCGCCGCGGCGACCAACGCTCCGGGATTTCGAAAAATACGGCGTTTACGTCTTGTGCCGCGCACGCCATCGCCGCGCATGTGCGAGGGTGTAGCAGTTTTCCCCTGTCTGTACGCTATCCCCGTCAAGGACATGCCGGGGTATGGTGTACAGAGAGGGGAAAACTGCTACACCCTCTGTGCGCGTTAGATGCTCGGGGAATTGATCGTCACAAGGCGTCATATCAGGACTGATCGACCTATCCGCTAAAAACGGTGTGGGCGAGCCGCGTGGAACGACCTGTTGCTTTCCCAAATGAACAGAGTCATCCTTCATATTGGAAACCCAATAGAGATATGAAGGACACAGACGTTCGAAAAGGCACGCTGGCGCTGATGGTGCTCAAGACCTTGGATGTGCTGGGCCCATTGCATGGGTACGGGATCGCCCGCCGAATCGAACAGATCAGCGGAGATCTTCTGACCGTCAATCAGGGGATGCTCTACCCGGTGCTGCTCAAGCTCGAGCAGGAAGGTTCCATCGCTTCCGAATGGGGAGCGTCGGAGAACAACCGCAAGGCGCGCTTCTATCGGTTGACACGGCAAGGTCGCAAGCAATTGCAGGCTGAAGCGCGCAGCTGGGAACAGACGGCTGCAATCATCGAGCGGTTCTTCGCCGCGAAAGCTCAGGATCTGAAATGAAAGCCTTGAGGCGCCTTTTCCACCGGTTGACCTCCTGGGCGACGTCTGCGCGGGATGAAGTACTCCTGCGGGCCGAGTTCGAAGAGCACATCGCCATGCAGACGGCAGATAACCTTCGAGCTGGCCTGTCGCCCAGCGAAGCTCGCCGACAGGCCCTGCTGAAGTTCGGCAACGTGGAAGCCATGAAGGAAGGCTATCGCGACCAGCGAGGACTCCCGTTGACGGAAACGCTCGTGCTCGACACGCAACATGCGTTACGCCGCTTGCGAAAGACTCCTGTGTTTACCGGTGCGGTTCTCCTGACGCTAGCGCTTGGTATCGGCGCGAACACCGCGATCTTTGCCG
Organism: Vicinamibacterales bacterium; assembly: GCA_035263125.1. Taxonomy (GTDB): domain Bacteria; phylum Acidobacteriota; class Vicinamibacteria; order Vicinamibacterales; family UBA2999; genus Gp6-AA40. The sequence goes on along the minus strand of DATFRP010000133.1, from coordinate 3,526 downwards.
TCATCGACGGCATCCTGATCAGGCCCCTGCCATATCCGGACCCAGAGGCCCTGATAAGGATCGGGACCTCAGCGCCCGGTTTACCCGGCCTTCCGGACAGCCTTGGGTGCTCTCCTTCCATGTACTTCACGTACCGCGAGGAGAACCGAGTCTTTCAATATTTCGGAATCTGGTACGTCGCCGGCGCCAGCCTCACCGGTATCGCCGAGCCCGAACAGCCTCGAGCGCTCTTCGTGACCCATGGTGTCCTGGATGCCCTGGGTGTGAAGCCTCTCCTGGGCCGCTGGTTTTCGGAAACAGACGACACACCGACCTCGCCCGAGACCGTCATGCTCACTCACGGCTACTGGCAGCGCCGCTTCGGGGGCGACACCTCCATCGTTGGACGTACGCTGACGATCGATTCGACGCCGCGCACGGTGATCGGCGTGATGCCGGCGAACTTCCGTTTTCAGGGCGATCCCGAGCTGATTCTTCCCCAACGGTTCGAACGGACCGAGCAGTCTTTGGGACCCTTCAGTTCCCAGGGTATTGCGCGTCTCAAGCCCGACGTCACCCTGGAGCAGGCCAAAGCTGATGTGGCTCGCATGTTGGGGATCTGGTTGTTTGCCTGGCCCCTGCCGCCGGGAATCGACTTCACGCCGTTTCAGAACGCTCGCCTGGCGCCCAGAGTGGAGCCCCTGAAGCAGGACATCGTCGGCAACATCGGATCGACGCTGTGGGTGGTGATGGGGGCTCTGGGGCTGGTGCTGCTGATCGCCTGCGCAAACGTCGCCAATCTGTTGCTCGTGCGCGCCGAGGCCCGACAGCAGGAACTCGCGATCCGGGCTGCTCTGGGCGCGGGCCGGGGACGAATCGCGCGCGAAATGCTCGTCGAGAGCATGACGCTGGGGGTGCTGGGCGGCGCGTTGGGTCTCGGCCTGGCAAGTGCGGCTTTGCGCCTCCTGGTGGCGAGAGGTCCTGACACCTTGCCGCGGCTGGACGAAATCGGAATCGATCCGTTCGTGCTGGCGTTCGCCTGCGGCGTGTCTGTGCTCGCGGGCGCGGTCTTCGGTGTCATACCGATCTTGAAATACGCGGGACCGCGTGTTGCGACCGCGCTGTGTGGTGTCGGCCGAACGTTCAGCAACGGCCGGGAGCGTCACCGGGTACGCAACACCCTGGTCGTCGTGCAGGTGGCGCTCGCGCTCGTGCTCTTGATCGGCTCCGGCCTGATGATTCGCACGTTTCAGCAGTTGCGCAGCGTGCCACCGGGTTTCACGCATCCCGAAGAGATCCAGATACTGCACTCCACGATCCCGGAGGCACTTGCCAAGGAACCGGAGCACGTGATGCGGATGCAGCACGAAATCCTCGACAGACTCGCCGCCATTCCTGGCGTCGTGTCGGTGGGGTTTGGCGACGCCGCACCGTTGGAATCATTCCTGCGCAACGGCAACCCGGTGTATGCCGAGGACATCACGCTCACGGAGGGCCAGGTGTCCCCGATTCGGCGAATTCGCAAAATTGCGCCGGGGTATTTCAAGGCGCTGGGCACGCGTCTGATTGCGGGGCGCGAATTCACGTGGACCGACCTGTACGAGAAACGGCGCGTCGCGATCGTGTCGGAGAATCTGGCGCAGGAGTGGTGGGGTGTTCCGGGTGCGGCGCTCGGAAAATGGATCCGCGAAGGCGGCCCCGCCGATCCCTGGCGCGAAATCGTGGGTGTCGTCGAAAACGTGTACGACAACGGCGTGAACGTGAAGGCGCCCGAGTTCGCCTACTGGCCGGCTCTGATGGATCAGTACATCTGGGGCGGCAAAGATGGAGTCGCCGTCAGCTTTGGCATGTTCGCGATCCGCTCCAGCCGGACGGCAACACAGGGCCTTCTGGCTGAGGCACATCGAGCCATATGGTCGGTGAACGGCAGGGAACCAGTATTCCTCGTCACCACACTGAAGACGCTGTATGACCAGTCCATGGCACGGACGTCGTTCACGCTCGTGATGGTGGCCCTCGCGGGAGGAATGGCCCTGGTGCTCGGCATCGTGGGTCTCTATGGTGTGATCGCCTACGTGGTGTCGCAGAGAACCCGTGAGATCGGCATACGAACCGTGTTGGGCGCGCAGCCGGCCGAGTTATTGGCGACATTCGTGCGCCATGGTCTCGTGCTCGCTGGGATCGGAACCGCCCTTGGGCTGATGGCTGCTGCCGGAGTGATGCGCCTGATGTCTTCTCTGTTGTTTGGCGTCACCGCACTCGACCCGGTGACGTACCTGGCTGTTTCCGCGCTGCTCGTCGCCGCTGCTGTTTTGGCGAGCTATCTGCCAACACGCCGCGCCATTGCCGTTGATCCAGTCAAGGCACTGCGGGCGGAATAGACCCGAGTTGGCACCCATGACAGTTTCAGAATTCCGGCCCTCCGAAATGGGTGCGGAGCGTCATGGGCGGCCCATCTGCGCGAAGGAGTCAACATGAAGTGGCCTGCATTCGTGGCCGCGATTGTCAGTAGCGGAACTCTGCTCGCGCAAGCTGAGCTGCCTTCGTTTGGTGCCGCCTCGATCAAACCGAATCGTTCGGGCGCGTCAGGAGTTGGTGCAACGGCTCTCTACTTCGAACAAGATGGGCGTTTCAAGGCGTTGAACGAGCCGTTGTGGCGACTGATCGCGGAGGCCTATCGTTCGAATTATCAGCTTCGACGATTTGAGATTGAGGGGGTTCCCCGCTCGATGGACGGTGATCGCTTTGACGTGAACGCCGTGCCACAGGGCAATCCAGGCTTCAGCGAGCAGCGCCAAATGCTCCGGCGGCTTCTTGCCGATCGGTTCAAGCTGGCTGTGCATCGAGAGACTCGTGACATGCCCGTCTACGCGTTGGTGAAGGCCCGCGCCGATGGCCGTCTCGGCGAGCGTCTGAAACCTTCGGAGGTGGATTGCTCCAAAGTTCGAGCGGGCGGTGCGCCGCCGACTGCAAAACCTGATCAGCCACAACCGTGCATGATGATCTTCAGCCCAGGGCGGCTCGTCTCGTACGGGATGACCATCACTCAACTGGCCGAGATGGGGCTGGCACGATCCGTTCTGCGACCGGTCATCGATCGGACTGAGTTGCCGGGCGGCTATACGTGGACGCTCGAATGGGCGCCAGATGACAATCCCGATGCCGATGCTAACCTCCCGTCACTCATGACGGCGCTGGTCGAACAACTGGGACTGAAGCTTGAACCTGCCAGAGGATCTGTGGAAGTCCTGGTGATCGACCACGTGGAGCTGCCCACGCCGGATTAAATCGGACCGTGACCATTTAACGTCCAGGACACTTCTCAGATTCGCATCTGAACGTGATCGACGGCGACGAGCCCGTTTCAGAACCAGTCGCAACCGCGAGCAAGTTGGTGAAAAAGATCGTCTCGCCGACAGCGTGCTGAGCGCTCGGCCGCCGGAACGAAAGTTTGGTTGGGCGAGGTTCAGGAAATGCGGATATGTGGAAGTCTCGGCACTTGACCGGTGCTGCGATACGGGTGTCGAATCTCAAATAGATCGGGACA
>DATFRP010000132.1:0-2867 GCA_035263125.1 Vicinamibacterales bacterium | reverse complement strand
GCAACGGGCGAGACCATGACGCTCGGTGATCTCGAGGACGCCCACGCTAATGGGATGCCCGCAGCCTTGACGGAAGCGGAGCCTGCCACGCTCAAAGAAGTACTCGATCACGGACGAGAGGGTGAGCCGCGATGGCTCACGCTCGATGCATCCCAGAGCACCCCACCGATCGCGCGCGCGGCTGCAAGTGCGTGTGCGCGCGGCTTCGTGCCGGTCGCCGCAGACATCTACCTCCGCCTGCGTGATGTGTTGACCGAGGAGCTCGAGCATCGTGCGCTTCTCTTGATCGTGGGCCCGAAGGTCTCGCCCGAGATTGGACGAGCGGCGCTCGTCGATGCGGCCTCGCGATCGTCGAGGCCACACGTTCTGTTGTCATTCTCAGGCGTGGAGCCAAGGCCGGCGCAGATTGACCGTGTGCGTGAAGCGCGGGCCCACTACGGCGTCGATACCGTTCGACGGATGCTTCCCGCGTCGATGACCGAAGAAGTCCGCCGGCAGATCGCCCGTGCCGCCAGAGCCGACGAGTTCGTGCGCCGCGGCAGGCATGCGGCGGCAGAGCGTCTCCTGCGGGACGTGGCTGGTGCGCTGCTCAGGAGACAGGCGCTGGTGCCCGCGGGGCAGACGCTGATCTCGCTCGGGCGTCTCGTGCTCGAGCGTGGCCGCGCGGCGGATGCCGAGCGGCTGTTCGGGGAGGCTGCCGGCCACGCACACGCCGGCCACGATGAAGCGCTGTCGCTCGGGGCGCGCATCTGGCAGGCTGCGGCACGTACCGATGCAGGGCAGCTGACGGCAGCGGAGTCACTGTGTCGCGCGGCACTGGTCACCGGTGCGTTGTCGACCGCCGAGCGTGCGCGTGCACACGCGACGCTGGCGCGCATCCTCCTGTGGCAGGGCCGGGTAGACGAAGCCGCTGCGTTGGACGTCTCGATGGTCGACGAGCAGGACGAGGCCACGCCGTTCGTCGAGGCGACTGCCGTCCGCGTGCTCCTCGCCCGCGGCATGGTCTTTCAGGCAGGGCACCGTGCCCGAGCGTTGCTGACGATCGCCGGACGATCGAGGGCACCACTCGCTCAGGTGCTGGCGCTCACCGCACATCTTCGCGTGCTGATGGCGGCCGGTGATGCCACTGTCGTCAAGGAGCGGATGAACGATCTCGCGCGAGCGACACAGCAGGCGAGAGCCCCGTTGCGCCTTGCGCGCGCTCGGCTCCTTGCCGCACGGATGCTTCGCGCGGTGGGGGATACGCCCGCGGCGGACGCTGTGCTTGCTCACGTGCGTCGAATGCGAGCCGTCTCGCCGCCGCTCCTGAGGCAGGCGATTGATGATGGCATCGGCACGTCGATGGTCCCGCCTGCGCATCATGCCATCGCCTCTCCCGCACACGCCGCCGTTGCGATGGTGACGATCGTGCAGGACAAAGAGTCCGATCGGGATGCGGTGAAGGGCATCCTGGAGTTCGTCGGTGAATCGGCGCAGACGAGCCGACTCGATCTCTGTTCGAACGATGCCGGGCCGGTTACAACGGTTCTCAGTGTGGGCTCGGGGCTGCGCACCGGATTGGGCCAGCGCGTGCTGGAGGCTGGCATCACGATCGACTCGCAGGATCGGACCGGCGGCGAATTCGGTGTGCCGATCCGGCTGGGCACCCGTCTGGTCGCAGCGCTGGTCGCGCGCTGGCCGGCCGATCGTGCCCGGCCCGGTCACGCGCACGATCTCCTCGCGCTCGCTGCCGCGATCGCCGCGCCGCGCATCGACGCGATGAGGGCAGCGGCACGCGAGGCGGCCAGTACGTCAGCGACGATTCCAGAGCTCGTCGGCGTCAGCAGGGAGATCGACGACGTGCGCCGGGCCGTGGCTCGAGCCGCATCGGCGCCGTTCGCGGTACTGATCGAAGGTGAAAGCGGGGTCGGCAAAGAGCTCGTGGCGCGTGCGGTTCATCAGCTGAGCGTCCGTCGCGAGCGTCGCTTCTGCGATCTCAACTGTGCCGCGCTGCCAGACGATCTCCTCGAATCCGAGCTCTTCGGGCATGCCCGCGGGGCCTATACCGGCGCCGTGACCGATCGTGCCGGGCTGATCGAAGAGGCCGACGGCGGCACGCTGTTCCTCGACGAAGTGGCCGACCTCTCGCCGCGCGCGCAGGCCAAGCTGCTTCGCGTCCTCCAGCAGCAGGAGGTCCGCCGCGTCGGCGAGACGTTCAGCCGCAAAGTGGATGTGCGTGTGGTCAGCGCCGCCAACCGGGACGTGCAGGCCGAGGCCGCCGCGTCGCGCTTCCGCGCGGATCTCCTGTATCGCCTCGACGTCATTCGCATTCGGGTGCCGGCGTTGCGCGAGCGTCCCGAAGACATCGCGGTGCTCGCGCATCATTTCTGGGGCTCGGTCGCGCCGCGGGTCGAGACCCGCGCTACGCTGACGCATGGCCTGCTGACCGCGCTGTCGCACTATCACTGGCCGGGGAATGTCCGTGAATTGCAGAACGTGATGGCCGCGCTCGCGGTGGCCGCGCCCGCCCGCGGTCAGGTCCGCGCCTCGTTGCTGCCGCGTGCCATCACCGGAGTCGCGGTCTCATCGTCGATGCGTCTTGTAGATGCGCGGCAGCAGTTCGAGCGGCGGTTCATCGAAGCCGCGTTGGCGCGAGCCGGCGGCCGCCGCACACGCGCCGCGCGCGAACTGGGACTGTCGCGACAAGGGCTGTTGAAGATGATGGTGCGGCTCGGGATTGAAGAGACGCGCAGACACGACGGTCGTTTGAATGTGCCCGTCGAAACGACCTGACAACCGCCGATGACTTCCATGCCGATTGTCGGAGTTCTGTGAAGGCAACCCGCCAATCGATTAGTACTGGGTGTCTACGACTTTTACGCCGAACG
>DATFRP010000131.1:0-42907 GCA_035263125.1 Vicinamibacterales bacterium | reverse complement strand
CGCGTCGGGCTGATCGCCGATCGCCGCCACGATGTACTGCCGCGTCCACACGACATGATCCGTCCACAACTTGCGCATGTCCTGGTGCAGCGTCACAGCAGCCGACGTCACCGCCGCGTGATGCGCCGTCTGTGCCACTGCGGGTGCCGCCGGTATCGAGGCGACGACGACGAGTGATGCGAACGCCAGTGCTTTCATGACTTGTTCTCCCTTGTTAAGCGATGTCGTCACAAGCTTTCACGCAGAGCACGCAGAGGAGCAGAGATCGCCGAGGTTGTTGGATGTCGTATCGGAGGTAGCGAAGACACGGTTCGCACGGAGACACGGAGGAACGGAGGAACGGAGGTCGGACGGAGGCTTACCTTCTTGCGACAGACTCTGCGCGGGCGGGGCGCGCGCGCGGCGCGCGATGGGGCGAGAGCCGCACACAAAAACAAGCGCGGAACGCATTCCTGCCGCGTTTGTTTTCGTGTGCGGCTCTCGTCCCATGCGTCGGCCGATGGCCGACGCCCCCACCCGCGCATCACATGTGGGTTAGCGGTTTCCTCCGTCCGATCTCCATTTCTCCGTTGCTCCGTGCGAAACCGTTTCTGCGTACTCTCGGAAATCCGCCTCTGCGATCTCTGCGCCTCGGCGTTCCCTGCGTGAAACGTTCTTCCCTGGGCACTCTGCCCCTCTCGCGAGCTCCTAGGCAGTGACAACGCGGTGCGCCGCCGCCGAGCGAGCGTCCGCCGTCGACAACACTTCAACTCCACGCGCGAGCGTGAAGGCGGCAATCGACATCACGACGTCGCGGACGGCGATATCGAAGTGCCCGCCGAGGGCGAGGTTCACGGCCACGAGGAGCAGCCACGCGCTCGCCACATACGCACCCAGCCGCGGCGCAGCGACGAGGATGGCGACGCCGACGGCGATCTCGATCACGCCGACGATCCCCATGAAGGTGCTGAGGGGAAACGGCAGCAGACGCTCAGCCAGCGGGCTGACGTAGCCGCCCCAGTTGGCGAGGAGATTGAAGAACTTGTCGAGCCCGGCCAGCGCGGCGGTCAGCCCGAGGGCATAACGAAGCACGAGAAATGGCGTGACGAGTCGGGGGTCCATACGTATTACCTCCTCGGGCCACCTGAAGGCGGCCCTACGTACGAACAGAGTGCGAGGCGCTCGGAACGTGACAACCCCGACCGTTGTCACCTTTTGGCCGTTTGTTACTCTGTTAGGGGGAAGGAGTCACTGATGCCTGCCTCGCCGGTGGTCATGGCCCGTACCCATACGCTGTCGGACGAAGAGATCGTCTCGCGGATCGTCGATGGCGACACGCCTCTGTTCGAGGTCCTCATGCGACGGCACAACGAGCGCGTCTATCGCGCGGCGCGCGCTATTGTCCGTGATGAGCGGGAGGCGGAGGACGTGATGCAGGAGGCGTACGTCAACGCTTACGCGCATCTGGCTCAGTTCGATGGCCGCGCCCGGTTCTCGACCTGGTTGACGAAGATCGCCGTGCACGAGGCGCTTGCGCGCATCCGGCGGCAGCGGCGCTACGAACCCCTGGACGAGATGCCGCTGGAGACTTTCATGCCGCCCACCTCCCTTCCCGACCCGGAACGCCAGGCCTTCGGCCAGGAACTGGGGGCACTCATCGAGTCGGCCGTGGACAATCTCGGCGACGGCTACCGCGAAGTGTTCATGTTGCGCCAGGTGGAGGGCATGAGCACGGCCGAAACCGCGGAGGTTCTCGGCATCAGCGAAGACGTCGTGAAGACACGCTTCTCACGCGCGCGGCACGCGATTCAGCGGGATCTGCTCGATCGCACCGGCGCGGCGGCGTCGACGGCGTTTACGTTCGGTCAGGGCCGTTGCGATCGCGTCGTCGAAGCGGTACTCGCGCGCATCCAGCGCCGGGCTTAGAAAATTATCGAACGCCGGGCTTGTTCTCTAAGCCCGGCGTTCAGCGAGTTGGTGGGGCCTTGCAGGACCAGTTGGCGCCGTCCTTGAGATCGCCGCTACCCTTGTATTCCGCGGACTGCGGATACGGACACATCGGACGGGTCATGCCCTGAGCACCAATGCCGGTCATCGTCTCCGGCGCAACGCCCTTCTCCACCCACGTCTCGAGCGTGCCGATCGAATCGAACGTGTTCACGCCGGGGCCACCGCCGCAGTGTCCCATGCCGGGAGCCATGAAGAGCCGCACCCAGTCGCTCTGGCTCTTGCCCATCTTGTTGAGCACCGACTCGTAGTACCAGATCGTCGTCTCTGGTGTGATGCCGGTGTCTGACCACCCGTGCGTCATCAGCAGCTTGCCGCCGCTCTTCTTGAACTTGTTCAAGTCGGGATCGACTGCATCGACGTAGCCGATCTTCTCGTCGAGGAACTTCATGTCGCGATCGAGATCGAACTTCTGCCAGTCGACGTTGGGATCGTTGTAGGCAATGCGCACGAGATCGAATACGCCGCCAGGCGCCTGGTTGGTCGGCCGCTGCGCGCCGATCGGATTGCCGAGCGCCTGACCCGAGAAGATCAGTTCACCCTTCGAGCTCTTCACGCCGCCGTAGAACGTCTCGACCGTCTTCATCTGCGCGCCTGTGAGGCAGGAGTTCTCTGCGCTTCCCGACTGGCTTCCGGCCTGACACTTCAGCGACGAGAAATCGACCTTGCACGCACGCGGGTTGTTCAGGAAGCCTTCCTTCAGCGTGTCGCACTTGTTCATCACGAGGTTGTTGACGAGCGCCGCCTGCTCAGTCGTGATGGCGCCCTCGGGGTGACGAGACAGATTGATGCTGCGCTCGACACCGGCGGTCCACATGTGAATGTGACGATTGGCGAGCGAACCAGCAATGATCCCGTCGTAGTCGTCCGGGTAGCGCTGCGCTTCCATCAGCGCCATCCGCCCGCCGGTTGAACAGCCCTTGAAGTAGGCGTACTGCGCGTTGCGATCGTAGAAGGCCTTGACGATCTGCTTCGCCTTGAGCGTCATCTCGTGCGTCGCGCGGTAGCCGAAGTCGATCATCTTCTCGGGGTGCCCGATGGCCCACTCGCCGCCCGGTGTCTGGTGTCCGGTGTCGGTGCCCGCGGTCGCGTAGCCAAGCCGAAGCGCCTGGGGCATGTCGTTCGCGAGCCCTTGAATCGACCCCGCAAAGCCGCCGTTGCCGACGCCCATGAACTTCCCGTTCCACTTCTCCGCGGGCGGGAGCCACATCTCCATGTTGATGAGGGAATCCGACGTGGGTTTGAGCACGATCTGCAGGCGGCAGTGCGCGGGGATCATCGTGGGAGGTTGAGCGCTCGCAGCCGGCGCATTCGCTGCGGCGCCATTTGGCGCGGCCGGCGCCGCGGCGCCGGGTGCACCCGCGGTCGCCCCTCGCCCTCGTCCTCCTCCCCGGGCCGGTGCCGGACCTTCGGGAACCATCTGGGCGCTGGTGATCGTGGTCTTGTCCAACTTGAGGCCAGCGAGACTCTCACAGGGGGTCGCTGCCGCTGCTGCACTTGCACTGAGAAGCACGAGAGCAATGCTGCCGATCATGATGTCCTCCTGCCGCCGGTAGCATGGGCGCTCTCGCGCCTCCTTGCAACAGGAATTCGCCGCATATCTGCTCGCTCGAGGTCGACAGGGAGGGGGGAGCATCCCCATCGACGATCGGTCCGATCACTTGCTTTCCGACAGATTCTTTGGCGACTTGGTGTTCAGCACAGCAACGAACGCTTGCCCGGCCGGCGTCGGCTTGACGGTGCCACCGCTGATGATCTGCTCGGCGCTCACCTCTTTGCCGTATTCATCCTTGTTGGCGCCCCCATCGGCCCGGAGCGTCGTGCCCTCGAGCGAGACACCTGCAAACGCTCCCTTGGATCGTGAATAACTCAAGATCTCAGCGAGCTTGACGTTGGTCGCGGCTTCTGCCTCCCGGCCCTTCGGTCCGGCGGCCACTGCCGCATCGGCGCCCAGCTTCACCTTGCTGCTCATCACCGACTTGGCGCCCTTGTCGTTCATGACCAGGAGCACGAAGTCGGTGTCCGATCCACCGAGCTGAAGACCTATGCTGGCGCCTTCCATCGCAAACATCGCCGGCGCGGACCAGGCACCGGTGAAATTGGGGCCGCTTCGGCACGTCATCGCGCCGCGGCCGTAGCTGCCGCCGATTCCGATCGCCGCTTTCTTCACACCCGGAAACACCACCACACACTCGGACTTATCGAGCAGATCCTGCGGGATGCCCTCGGGTATCGCGAGGATTTCTTTCAGCACCACGGTGGCCTGGCCAAGTCGATCTTCTTCCTTCTTGTCCTGCGCCACCGCAGCAGACACGGAGACGGTCAGTGCAGCGAGAACGAGGAAATGTGTTCGCATGGGTCCCTCCTGCGCACGTGATCGAAGGGTACCTTGCGGCGAACACGATCGATCTCGACCATCGATTTCCAGCTCAACGCACCCATCAGGTCGAGCTATGCCGGACTGCTCGAGCTGTCACACCGTATCGATAGCAATCGGTGTCAGGAGGCCTCGACCGGCAAGCCCCGTCGATTTGTCGAGCGTCTCGAAGAACGCGGCGCGCACATGCGGCGTGGCGCGCAACGTCCACAGCACTTCGGCGTTCGTCCACGCTGCGTCGCGCGCGGCTCTCACGTTCCACATCGCCGCGATGTCATCCAGCCGGCCGGCCAGCACGTCGACAGCGCCGATCACACCGATCGAGAAGTCGCCTTTCACCTGACCCTCGACACGCTCGAGCAGCGCGTTCACGCTGTCGAAGTCCTGACGCCGTGCGACATCGGATGAGGGATCTCCGCCAAGCGCCGTGAACACCCGCACGATGCCTTCGGGCAAATCGCGATTGATGTGCGCATTCATCCCCGCGAGCGCGAACTGAAGACGCGCGATCCCCCGATGCGCACGCGCACGCAGCAGCGGGCGCCACGCCGATGGCGCCCGTGCAGGGTCCTGGTCGCCGGCGACGATTGCAGCGAAGTACAGATTCGCGAAGACCACATCGAGCGCGGACATGAACCGCGGGTCGCGAAACGTGGTGCCCGACACCGCCTCGCGCACGCCGCGCGTGACCTGCAGATACAGGCGGTTGAACCACTTCAGCCCGTCGGCGTCAGGCAGCCGGTCGTCGATCCCGGTCATGATCGACAGCACCTCGTCGATCGTCGACACAGGAGCCGTCTGCAGAATGTCTGTGAGCATGGGCCGTCATCCTAGCAGACGAATGTAGTGTCCGGGCTTCAGTCGGACCTTCTCTGGTCCGCGTGAGGGCGGACTTTACATCGGTATCAGCTAGGCTGCGCTTGCGGTGTCGCGAAACGTATCGGCGAACGTCTCGCCAGCCAGCAGACACTCGGCCAGGACGGCGAGATCGTGCAGATACGGTTCGACGTACGGCATGGGCACCTGCCGCCGATACATGCGAGCGCTGACGTCGATCAAATAGAACGCCAGTGTCCCGACCGCCTCTTCGATCGTGAGTCCATGCCGTTCACGCGCCCACGCCAGCGTGCGCTGATAGGGCTGCGTCGTGTGAGACGAGCGCAGGCTCCCGATCCAGCTCGGAAGACGGTTCGGCAGCGTCGCCGGGCTTCGCTCCCGGTGCATGGCCCGCTGCAGGCGTCCCTGACGCAGGTTCCAACAGTACCGCACCAGATGAAAGGCGTCGTACAACGGCACCTGGATCTGGCCGAATATTTCGAAATCCAGCAGCCACCAGTGGCCGTCGTGCCTGAGGATGTTTCGCGGCCACAGATCACCGTGCTGGATCGCGCGGCGCACCACGCCCGCACGAGCGAGCGTATCGCGCGCGACGCTCGCCAGGTGCGGCGGCAACAACGACGGGGGAATCGCATCGAAGGCCCACTCGGCTTCGGCGGCCAGGTCAACATGCGTGCGGCCGTTGAACACCTCGGGCTCGATGACTGCGCAATGCAGCGAGATCGTTTCCATCTCCTGCAGGATCTCGCGAAGCGTCGCACCAAGCGTATCCGGTCGCATCCACGCAACCGTCGATTCGAGGAGACGCCCCGGGACGTAGGTGCTGATCGACATCAGCAACTCGATCGAGCGCACGGCCCATGCAGACGGAATCATCTGTCGCAGCGCGGGCTCCATGCTGATGCGGGTGCACAGCTCCGTCTGTCGCACCCACTCCTTCGTCGGAGGCCGACACTTGCAGAAGAATGTGGGCACGCCGTATCGATCGAGCACGAGCGCATTGAACCCCCGGGTCGCCATCACATCGCCCTCGTCCAGGCGTTCGGCGGGCAGCACGGCGCAGTTCTGGACCATGACAATGCGCTCCCAGAATCCACGCTCGGTAGTGTCGAAGCCCGCCTGCTCGAGAAGTGAGGCGAAACCGGATCTCATTTGATCGCCAGGATGAACGCCTCCGGGTACAAGAGATCATGCAAGCCGACGGCGGCCCACAATCCGCGCATGAACGCGTGTGTGCGTGGCCAGCGCTGCCGCTCGTACGCGAATGCCGCGCGTCGACACGCTGGAACGACGGAGAACGGCTCCACGAAGTAGGCCTGGGTCTCCGAAAAACCCGCACCCGCCATCGCTGCTCTCGCGTCTCGCAGATTCAGACCGGACAGCGCGCGCTCGCTCGTGTCGCGCCGCAGCAACGTTCGATGCCATCGCGGGTTTGGGCCGCTCAGGAAAAGGAAGCCGCCCGGACGCAGGAGACGACGAAGTTCAGCAAGCACGACACCGAACTGCGGATCCTGAAACGGCGAGCGATGCACGTGCGACCAGGTGGTGACGAGATCAACCGACACAACCCCGTCCACGGTCCCATCGTCGTAGGTCAATCTCGCGTGGCTCGCACCACTCTCATCTGAAACAGCAACGCGCTGCAGCGTCGTCAGTGGAATCCTTTCGACGCGATCAAAACGGGTGGAGAGGCCTCTCCGATAGGGCGGCGTGATCTCGCCGATCACGAGTGCACACGCGCGACCGGCGGCTGGTGCAAACCAGAGCCAGTTGACTTCTCCGCCGAGTCGTGTGAACACCGACATCCCCTGATCGCGAGATGTCGACGACACCTTCGATCTGGCGTCATCAGGCTCATCGTGAGGGCCGGCGGCATCGAACGGAGTGAGAATGGAGTGCATCGCCAACGGCTTCTTACCCGCCACCGTCATCGTTGCGGTCTCTCCGCGCTGATATAGAAGGAATGAACCGTGTGGCCGAGGAGTCCGGCGGCCGCGAGCGTGTCGAGGGCAAGCCGCCTCACGCGGGACCCGGTGCTGACGTACGGTCGGATGACGTCCGCGCGATGCAGGGGCACCGCCGTTTCGGGCACGTGATACGTCGGCAGAGCTGCGAAGATCTCGATGCCCGTGAATCCCGCGTCGTGCAGCAGTCGCGTATAGCCGCGCGCGCCGTAGATCCAGGTGCGGTAGTGGTTGCCCCGCCGCCGTCTGGTGATCGCCTCCGCCAGCGGTCGTGGCAGGACCGCCACGTACGGCAGCTCGCCGTGGGGCGACACGCCGCGGAAGTACTCGTAGTGGAGTCGATTCTCGATCGCGATCCCGATCCGCCCGCCAGGACGGAGGACCGAACGCAGCGTCCGCAGAAACCTCAACTGCACGTCACGCGGCGAACCTGACCGAGCCTCAGCTGAATCGCCGACGGCGACCCACTCGAGGACGCCGTTGACGACGGCAAGATCCACATTGGCGACGGTCGGAGGCAGTTGCAACGCGCTTCCGTGGATGACATCGACCGCGAGACCGTCCTGCTGGAAGCGTTGCGCCATGAACCGGCACCATCGCTCGTCCTGCTCGACCGCGATGGCGCGATCGAAACGCCGTCCAAGCTCGCTGGCGATCACGCCTGACCCTGCTCCAACGTCGAGGGCAAGACCTCGACTGGGCACCGCGAGCGAGAGGTAGAAGGCAGCTTTCGACGGATTCGAGAACCAGTGACGCTTGCCTGATAAGGTGGGCAGCGGGAGCGTGGCAACCGCCTGCTGCCAATGCACACCGCACTCGACCTCGTGCACGAGCGCGGTCACCTCATCGAATGGTAGAGTCCCTAGCCCTGAATCAGGCGTGGCGCCCGACGGCAGGGTTGCGGCCATTGACTTCCTCCGAGGCGGAAGCGATGCACCACCGTTACGTGCACGACTAAACCGTTAACGAACCGGTTGGTCTGCTTGCAAATCCTGTGCAGGACTGTCACTCGATCAGAGAGCGCCTGGAACCCGTTGTTTGATGGCCTTTCGCCAGAATCTTCGCGGCGTGCGTGTGGAGAGGACTCTAGTTCCATTGTTACGCGGAATTTTCATGTGCGACGCGCTACCGGTCACGACACAACATGATGTCGAGGGAAACCACGCGAATTCACCCCCCCGACGAGCTGAGCCGTTCATCCACATTCATGACAGATTGAGTTGTCGCCTCAGGTCGGCAATTCCCGTTAGGATGACGCTACGCCTGACCTGAATGCATCGTGAGGAGGCTCAATGTCCAAGCGAGGATTCGTGTCGTCGATTGCCGCGCTGACGCTGCTCTTCCCCGCACTGTGCAGTGCGCAGGCGTATGTCGGAGCGACGTTTGGCGTAGGCGGCGCGGTCGTTCCCTTCGGCAGCGACCTCGGTGGTTTTCGGGGGGCGCTGCGCCTGTTCGGCGGATACGAGTTCGGGCGATACATTGCGGCGGAAGTGATGACACTCGACCTTGGTACGCCGGACAATCCGTACGGCGCCAGCGCGACGAGCACGATCGGTGCATTCGGCGTTGCGGTCGTGGGCACCCTGCCCGTTCAACGGTGGCGCTTCACCGCTCGCGTGGGCGCGTTGTCGATGGACGGCAGGGTCACGGATACCGCCGTCACACGAAGCGGTCAGGCGATGTTCGGAATCGGCGTCGGCTTCAACGTGATCCAGCGGTTGACCCTCGGCCTTGAAACCGCTGTCTCACATGCGAAGTTCGGCCCGCCGCTTGATGACACCACGCGAGTGTCCTGGACGGCGATCACCACCTCCTATCGATTCTGACTCACGCCGGCGCGCATCGCTTGACATCGGTTCGGGATGTATATAACCATATAGTTATTGAACTGAGTGGCTATGAAACGCGCCGGCGCCTCCGATCGTCTCGACTCGACCTTCCTTGCGCTTGCCGACCCGACCAGGCGCGCGATCCTCGCGCGCCTGGCACGTGGCGACGCATCCGTAACCGAGCTCGCGGAACCGTTCGAGATGAGTCAGCCCGCGATCTCCAAGCACCTGAAGGTCCTCGAACGAGCCGGGTTGATTACCGTCGGACAGGACGCGCAGCGGCGGCCCCGCCGGCTCGAAGGAAAGCCGCTCGCGGAGGCAAGCGCATGGCTGGAGCGGTATCGCGCCATCTGGGAAGCGAACTTCGAACGTCTCGACAGCCTGCTGCAGGACATGCAGCGCGGCTCGCGCACGTCGAGGCGTGTGGTGAAACGAGGAGGCAGAAATGCCGGTGACATTCGAGAAGGCACACGTCACGCTGCCAAGCGATCATGAAGTGAGGGTCACGCGTTCGTTCAGAGCGCCGCGAGCCCTCGTCTACAAGGCGTACACGGAACCGTCACTCGTCCAGCGTTGGCTGCTCGGGCCGCCCGGATGGTCGATGCCCGTATGCGAAATGGACGTCCGGGTTGGCGGGCGCTACCGCTGGCGGTGGCGCAGCGACAAAGACGGAAAGGAGTTCGGCTTCAGCGGGACCTACCGCGAGGTCGATCCGCCGTCGAAACTCGTGCACAGCGAGGCCTACGACCCGGGCACGGTCAGCGATGACTTTCCGACAAACGACGCGGTCGTCACGGTCACGTTCACAGAGGACGCCGGTGTCACGACGATGACGTCGCTGATCGACTTCGGCTCGAAGGAGGCGTGCGATGCGGCGCTGGCCACGGGGATGACCGATGGCATGGAGCAGAGCTACCAGCTGCTCGAGCGGCTGCTCGAGCGTCCTGATCCCAACTGACGATGACGCGCGTTCTCGTCACCGGTGCGACCGGCCACATCGGCAGCGCGGTCGTCTCGCACCTTCGCGGTACGGGCTGCCGGGTCCGCGCCATGAGCCGCAAGCCGAGCTCCGTCAGCCTGCCGGCCGACGTCGACATCGTGCAGGGCGATCTCACCGCGCCCGACACCCTCGATGCATGCGTGAACGGCATCGACTCGGTGTTCCTCGTGTGGGTCGCGCCGCTCGCGGCGGCCGCGCCGGCGATCGAGCGAATCGTCGCGCATGTTCCGCAGATCGTGCTGCTCACGTCGCCGCACCGCACGCCCCACCCGTTCTTCCAGCAACCGAACGCGATGCGCGTCGTTCACGCGGGCGTCGAACAACTGATCGAAGCCTCAGGTGTGCGCTGGACGTTCCTGCGGCCGGGACCGTTCGCAATCAACTGCCGCAACTGGTGGGCGCCGCAGATCCGGAACGGCGACGTGGTGCGATGGTTCTACGCCGATGCCGCGACCGCGCCGGTGGACGAGCGCGACATCGCGGCAGTGGCGGTTCGCGCACTGTTGGACGAGGGGCATGCCGGCCGCGAGTATGTGCTCACGGGACCGGCATCGCTGACCCAGCATGAGCAGGTGCAGATCATCGGCAACGCGATCGGCAGGCCGCTGCGTTTTGAGGAGCTCCCGCGTGGGGCCGCACGGGAGCAGATGCTCGCGATGAGATTCCCGCCGCCGATTGCCGACATGCTGTTGGATGCGTACGCGGCTGCTGTCGGACGGCGGGCTTTAGTGACGACCGCGGTATTGGACGTCACCGGAACGCCGGCGCGTTCGTTCCACGAGTGGGCCATCGATCACGCCGGCGATTTCACAACGATCTGACTACTTCGCTGCCGCTATCTTTGCGACGGTCAGCGTGTCGCCCGACAGATCGCCCGAGACGGTCACCCGATCTCCCGCGAACTTCTTGAGGTCCGCAAGATTCTGGTTCTTGATCATGAGGACCTTGCCGTCGTTGACGAACACGAACTTGCCCTTCAGCGCGCACATCTGAGTGCACTGCTTATCGGTGCCCTTCTTGCCGTGTTCCGTCATGGCGTCGTGCGAGGCGCCGCACCCCGAATCGCTGATCGTGCCGGTCCAGGTACCTGTTTCAGCCGATACCGGCGCGTAGCTCATCAACGCGCCGGCCGCGATCAGCCCAAGGATCGTTCTCTTCATAGGTTTTTCTCCTTAGTACCGGTCGAGGGGAGCGTGCGACCTTTCGAGTGATGCATTATCGCCCAGCGAGCCTCAGATGAAGAACTGCGAAAAGCGATGACCGGAGTGCGGGAAGTCGCCGGCACCGAACGCAACCCCAAATTTCCTCGAAAACTGGAGTGTGGTAATGAGGTGGGAAGGTTGCGCTAAGGACGGGTTGCCAGACGATGCAGGTGGTGGGCTCCACCGCCTGGCGTCACCACGTGCCAGCCGGCGGCCGACATGCGGAGTCCAGGAGTAGCACGATGTGGTCGGCGATTGGCCAATGGGCATTGATCGTCCTGATCGGCTTCATCACGCTGACAGGGCTCCTCTATCTGCTGCGCGGCACGGTCATTCGTCACGTGCGCGGAGTTGGCGCCGATGGTTCGCCGGTTGCGCCGTCAGAGCCGCAGTTTCCCCTCAGCGTCGCCATGCTCACCGGGGCGGCCCTTCTGCCAGGGAACCGCGTCGACGTGGCGTTGAACGGCGATGGCACATTCACGCAGCTGTGGGACGACCTGCGCTCGGCAACGCAATCGATCACGCTTCAGTTGTATTACAAGAACCGCGGCCAGCTCGCCGACACCCTGCTGCGGATCCTCGCCGATCGTGCGGCGGTCGGCGTGCACGTCTACGTGCTCTACGATGCGTTCGGCACCCGGGGAATCAACTCCGCAACCCGGGCCACCCTCGAGCGGGCGGGCGTGAAGGCCGTGGCATTCCGTCCATTGAGCCTGTGGACCCTGCATCTCGTGCAGAACCGATCGCACGTGCGCGGAGTCGTCGTCGACGGCCGCATCGGATGGACCGGCGGATTTGGGATCGACGACAAATGGGCCGGTGACGGTCGCACCAACGGCTCGTGGAGGGAAACGAACGTCCGCTTCGAGGGACCGGCGGTCGGGCAGCTCCAGGCGGCATTCGCAGCCGCATGGGCCGAAGCGACCGGCGTGCTCCTCACCGGCCGCATGACGATGAACGAAGGCCCAGACAGCGCAGGCTCGACGGCCGGTCTCATGTATGCCGTCCCGACAATGGGCAGCACCAAGGCCGAACGATTTCTGGCACTCTCCATTGCTGGCGCCACGAAATCGTTGTACCTGACGAACCCCTACTTCGTGCCCGATCGCAACTTTGCTGCGCTGCTCGCCGACTCGGCACGCCGGGGCGTCGACGTGCGCATCCTGACCGCCGGGCCAAAGACGGACATTCGGGTCGTGCGCCTTGCTGGCCGCGCCGCCTATACGCGCCTGCTCTCCGCGGGCGTACGCATCTATGAATGGCAACCGTCCACACTCCACTCGAAGACGTTCGTGGCCGACGGTGTCTGGTCGACGATCGGCTCAATCAACTTCGATAACCGATCGCTGGTCCTCAACGACGAGGCGACGCTGATGATCCTGGACGAGCGCATCGGACGGCAGATGAACGAAATCTTCTTCGAGGATCTGGAGGATGCTGAAGAAATCTCTCTGGAGAGCTTTCAGCGTCGCCCGTTGCTCGACCGGGTGGACGAGGCCGCCTCCGTTCTCATCGCCCGTGTGCTTTGACTGCAGAAATTCTCCTGGCCCCGGAACTCTCCGCCTTTGAGTCGCGTTCGTACTCTGCGCTTGCCCAGTAGCCGCTAGGAACCAATCTGGGCCCACGCCACCGCCGGCGCCGCAGTTCGCGCCCGACGAACAGGTTGAACCAACCATGCCCTACGGCCACGACCGAATGGTGCGCACGGGCGAGATCGCAGAGATGATCCGCGAGTCGCCCTGCGCGCAAAGATGCTGCACTCCTCGACTCGTCGCATTCGCAGCCGTCGAGAGACCAAACAGCGCGAGCGATCATCACCCACACGCCGGGAGACAGGCGCGTGCTTGCGTTTAGTCCTTCGGGAAATCCCACCTCTCGCAGATCAGGATCGAGCTGGACGGGCTTGGTTCCAGCCAATACTTGCGCCGATTCGATGGCACGTCGGAGATCACTGGCTACGATGCACCGAGCGCCCGCGACCGCGTCGCGCAACGGCTGCGGCGGCAACGACACCGGCGCGAGCCCGACGTCGTTGTATTCGCGGTACCACCGACCGAGTTCGGTTCCCGCAATTGGTCGCCGAGCGTCAGGCGGGACATCGGGATGGCCGTGGCGCGCCAGCATGATGCGCATGGAGACGTGAAATGAAGCGCGCCCGGCAGGGCTCGAACCTGCGACCCCCGGCTTAGAAGGCCGGTGCTCTATCCAACTGAGCTACGGGCGCGTGAACTTCATGTTACTAGAGCACGTCCGCCGGCGAGTGGGTGCAGCCGTTCGAAGTCTCCGCTTGAATTATCGAGAGGAGCTGACGAAGCGCGACGTGACCGTTCCCGGGTCCAGGTCGTCATAGTCTGCTGATGGCACTTGGTGCGAACGCGATTCGTGTTCTGACCACACTCTGCGTGGTCGCGGCGACGGTAATCATCCTCTTGCCGCTGCTCAGTCGCCCCGCGGCACGCCCGATTCATCCTGTGACCACGACAACACGGCCCGCGCGCGCGGACCGGGTGCTCGACGAGCGTATGTTCGGCGCCAGTCCGGACAGCATGATCCTCTACACGCCACCAGGGTTCCGCGGCGCGAACGAGCGTCACGCGCCGCAACGCTGAGCGCTGAGCACGTCCACCGGGCGCGCCCTGCGTTCTTCACGCGCGCACCCACCTGCCCCACGCGGCCGAAGGCCGCGCCCCACACGGCGCAGCCGTGCCCCACGCGCGCGGAAGCGCGCGCCCCACATGCCCCACCAGCCCTACCTGCCCTACCTGCCCCACCAGCCCCCGGGTGGTACTATTGACCGTTTTTCCAGGAGGCCCCATGCGCTGGGTGATCGCGCTCGCCCTGTTGACGAGCACTGCAACCGTATCCGCACATCATTCCTTCGGCGTCGCGTTCGATGCCACCAAGACTGTCAACCTGACCGGCACGATTACCAGAATCGACTGGACCAACCCGCACACGCACGTCTACGTCGACGTGAAGGACGCGAGCGGCAAGGTCGTGAACTGGAAGCTCGAAGGCTACCCGCCGAACGTGCTCGAGCGCACTGGGTGGAAGAAGGACGTCACGATCAAAGTCGGGGACAGGATCACGTTCTTCGGATGGCCGGCAAGAGATGGCACGCCGTACGCGCATCTGCGCGAGGCCACGCTCGCGAGCGGACAGAAGTTGTACTTCGGTCCGCCAGCGGGAACCGGTGAAGGCCCCGCGGTCGCCAGGTGACGACCATGCGCACCGTCATGATCGTGATGTCGTGCGTCGTCGTGACGTCGGTCGCGATGGCGCAAACGAACGTGCAACCCGCGCCGAAAGCACCAGATGGCAAGCCGGATCTGACCGGCGTCTATCAGGCGAGCCCGCGACGAGGTGGGTGGGATGCCGAAGCGCCTGGCGACGAGCCCGGCGTGGCGGCGCAACGACGACCGGGAGATGTCGCGGCGCTCACGTCCGATCCGATCCCCTTCCGGCCCGAAGCGCGCGCCCGCGCACAGGAGCTGCTCAATCGGCGCAGCATCGATGACCCCGCGAGCCATTGCATCTTCATCGCGTCGCCGCGCATCACCGGCGTCGGCCTCTTCCCCGTGCAGATCGTGCAGACGCCGACTCAGGTCGTGATTCTCTACGAGTATCTGTGGACGCATCGGGTGATTCCGATCGGCACGAAACACCCCGACGACATGTCGCCCAGCTTCATGGGAGATTCCGTCGGCCACTGGGAAGGCAGCACCTTCGTCGTCGATGTCGTCGGCTTCAAGCCGGGTGGATGGCTGACGGGCGGGCTGGTGACGAGCGACGCGCTGCATCTGACCGAACGCTATACCCGCGTCGATCGCGATCAGCTGACGTACGAAGTGACGCTCGACGATCCGAAAGTCTTGACGAAGCCGTTCACGCAACGCACGACGCTGATGCTGCGCGAAGGCGCGCGCCTCCGTGAGTACTCGTGCCCGGAGAACAACATGGATCCTGCTGTCTACGAGAAGCTACTGAAGGACCCGGCAACGTTCCAGCGAACGCCCGGCAAGTAGGCGTCGATCCTTCGTCTGTTGTCGGTGCGATCCGGTGACGCAGGATCGCACCGACCGACGTCAGAAGTTGAACCTCGCCTCACCCACAATCTGCCGGCGGATGATGTCGCCGAAGATGTGCTGCTGGATCTGCTGATTCCCGAGGTTGGTTGCCTTGATGCTCGTGACGATCTTCTCCCCGAGCCATTTCACCCCGAACGCGCCGTTGACGAACGTATACGGGTCGGTGATGCCGGCGAAGCGCACGTCGAGCACGTCCTGCCAATACGCGCTGCCGGTATAGCTCACCGAGAAGTTGCCCAGATAGCGCTGGTAGTTGGCGCCGAAGCCGACGTTGAAACGGTTCTTCGCGGGCCAGTTGAAATCGTTGATGGTGATCCCGGTCGGGAGATCCTCGACCACCGGCATCCACTGGTACGAGTAGTTGGCGAAGAAGTTCACGTAGCGATTGACCACCGTGTCGGCACCGAGCTCGATGCCCTTGTCCTTGACCGTGCCGAGATTCAGATACGTGTAGCTCGATGGCAGCGTGTTGACCGGTACAAACATCGCCGGCACCGGCCAGCCGGGCGGCGGAGAGGCTGGAGAATAGAACGTCACGGGCGTGAAGCCGATCGATCCGTCGGTGTTGTTCCAATACACCGACGCGCTGACCGTCGTCCGTCGATTCACCACTCCTGTGTACCCGAGCTCGAACGCGGTGAGCGTTTCCTGCTTGAGATCCGGATTGCCGAGGGCGCGGGTGGGAAACGCAAACGGACCGACAAGCGGCAGCGTCACCGGCGTGAGGATCGTGACGTCGAGATTGTTGTTGATCGCCGAGGGCGCGCGGAACGCGCGATTGAACGAGACGCGGAACGTCTGATCCGCCGCCGGCTTGTACATGAACGTCGTGCGCGGCGAGAACACCGCGTTGTCGATCGACGAGAACTTGTCGAGGCGGCCGCCGACGACCCAGCGGAAGCGGTTGGAGAGGAAGATCTCGTCCTGAATGAACCCGCCGCCTTCGTTGCGACTCTCAGCGTTGGGCGCGATCGTGATGTCGAAGCTGTTGTGCCGGTAGTTGCCGCCGTAGGTCAGCGCGTGACGCGTGCCGATGGCGCGGACATCGGCCGCTTCGATGTCGAAAGTCTTGGTATCGAAGCCAAGGGCGATGGGCTGAAGGTTGGGGCCGACGGTGAGCAGATTGGCCGCGTCGCCGTTCAGCAGGTTGGTGAAGACGGCCACATGACGCCCGCCCTTGGTGTAGCGCGCGGTCGCATAGCCGAGCCGTGAGGAGTTGTCGACGTCGAACGGTCCGATGCCCGTATAGATCAACCCTTCGGTCCAGTTCACTCCGCCTGCAACCGTGAGTCGCGCGCCGTCGCTGAGCTCGCGGTCGACGCGCAGGTCGAATTTCGGCTGCGACGTCCCGGTGTTCGTGAAGGACGGATACGGCGTGTTGAAGGCGTTGTTGATTGTTCCGGCCGGCCGAGGCAGAGGGTCCTGCGAGAAATAGCCGGCCGACAGCCGATAGGCCCACTTGTCGTTCACGGCCTCTGCGCGCGAGCCGTTCACATAGAACAGCGAGCCCGCGTCCTCATCAACGGGAACGATGTTCCCCTGCGCATCACGGCCCGTCACATTACGATTGAAGAAGCCCGCCCCGATCGTCACCGAGTTGCCGCCACCCTCCTGCGCGAGCTCGCGTGGGGTTTTCGTGATCACGTTGACGACGCCGGTCATGGCGTTGGCCCCCCAGACCGCCGACGCCGGGCCGCGCACGACTTCGATCTGTTTGATCTCGCGCGGATTGGTGGGGACGAGGTCCCACATGACCATGCCGAAGAAATCGAGATACACGCTTCGGCCGTCAACGAGGGCCAGCTGCGACGTCGCCAGCGTCGACGTGGCACCGCGCGTCGTGACGTTCACGTCGCGGGCCGACACCTGCGTCACGTTCATCCCAGGGACGGCGCGCAGCAGGTCGCCGACATTCGTGGCCGGAGAGCTCTCGATGGTCGCCGACGGAATGAGGCTCACGGCAGCGGGAGCGTTGACCAGCTGCTCTTCGGACCGCGACGCTGTCACGACGACCTGCTCTTCGATTTTGATCGGTTGTTCCTGATCAGGGGGTTTCTGCTCGGCAGGTTTCTGAGACGACGGGGTTCCTTGGGCAAATGCTGACACCGGTACAGCCAGCATCAGGGCAGCCAGATAGAGGCGCACACGCATCGGGGTTCTCTCCTTTAGGGAAAGTATCGGGAACAGCAACACGGCTGTTACAGATGCCGATGATATGATGACAGCTTTCGCGCCCGTAGCTCAGCTGGATAGAGCGACTGGCTTCGAACCAGTAGGCCGGGGGTTCGAGTCCCTCCGGGCGCACTTTCGCTTCGCTCAAGGTCAAAGGTCAAGGGTCAAAGGTCAAAAGTCGAGGGGTGCCCCGAAGAACGCAGGACTTTGACTTTTGACCTTTGCCTTTTGACCTCGAGCGAGGGAGCGAAAGCGACCGAGCGAATGCGCCCGTAGCTCAATTGGATAGAGTACCGGCCTCCGGAGCCGGGGGTTGCAGGTTCGAGCCCTGCCGGGCGCGCCAGTATTTCCGAGCAAATCTCACCGCCTCCGTCTGACTTTCTCCCGCAGAGTCCCGCACTCAAAATTACAGCGGAGTTACAGCAAATCCGACGATTCGCTTTTCGTTCCGGGGGGCGAAAATCAGCGGATAGTTACAGCGTTCAGGCGGTTGCGGATGTAGAGCAGATTGGCCGTCACGGTGTCCAATGCGTCATGCGACGACATCTGCTCATGGCCGCTCTCGGTCTGTTGCCCAGCGTTCTCGTTGCTCAGGGACGGCCGGTCGCGTTCGACGTGGTCTCGATCAAACCCAATCGCACGAATCAAGGAATCCCAGTCGTCGTCTTTCAGCCCGGCGGACGCCTCATTGCCGGCAACGTCGATGTCCGGCAGATGATTCTCGTGGCGTATGGCCTCGAGAACAGTCAGTTGGTGAATGCGCCGGACTGGACAGCGACCGAGCGCTTCGCCATCGAAGCAAGGACCGCCGACGAGACACCAACGGACAGCATCCGGATGATGCTGCGCACGATGCTCGCGCAACGATTCGGTATGGCGGCTCATCAAGAGCGTCGCGAGCTTCCCTTGTTCGCGTTGACCATGGCGCGTAGCGACAAGCGCCCTGGTCCCGGCCTTCGTGCATCGGGTCCCGAGTGCGCACCGATAAAGCCGCCTGCGGGAGTGCCGATGCCTCCACCGCCGCCCCCGCCTCCCGCAGGCAATGCCGGCGCGGAGATCCGGATCCTTCTTCCGCGCGAGGAACCGCTTCGCCGGAGGTGTGGTGCCATGCTGGCTCCCGGCTGGTTTTCCGCGCGGAGCATCACCATGCAGGAACTCACGAGCCCGCTGACACAGCTGATGCGGCGCCCGGTCTTCGACGAAACCGGACTGGCGGGCGAGTTCGATCTCGACGTGCTCTTCCAGCCTGAAGGTCTGGGGGGCGTGCTGGTCGGACCGCCACCACAGTCGTTGTCAGACGCGCCCGCGCTGACCACCGCATTGCAGGATGAACTCGGTCTGCGACTCGATCCACGGCGTGGTCCGGTGGACGTGCTGGTCGTCGATCGAATCGAGCGGCCTACTGAGAATTGAGTTCAGGTCCAGACCAGACATCCCATCGCGCTATGCGATCTTTAGGGCATCATCGAGCCGATGCTATCGACGCCGATCACTACCTATCATCGGTGTGGCCGATGCGCCGAGGGCCGGATCTGCGAACAGCACCCTGATCAGCCGTGGCCGCACGGTGAATGCGCCGGGCCGGGTGTGCCATGCCCCAATCCCGAGTGCGGGTTCAGCATTCATCAGACCGGGCTCGTGTGTCCGCAGTGCAGACGCCCTGACGGTGACATCGAGGTTCAGTCCACGCGCATCATCCGGTTCAAGTGCGCAGCGTGCGGGTATCTGTGGTGGGCAGAGGACGCCACTACATGAAATGCAGCAGTAGCCGGATCTGAGTGTTCACTAGATCGCGCACGTAAGTCGCAAGCCAGAGACCGGCTTCGTTCTCGAAATGGGCTTCGCTGAATCTGTTCCGAAGACTGCTCGCCAGTTGGTTGGCATGCGACCCCAGTATGGACGAGTTCGTGACAGGGGGAGGTCACGATTTTCGGTCAGGCCGAGGCTTTGCCCTTTGCCTCGCCGACAGCGGCCCAATACTGCTACGGCCTCTGACAGTAATTTTTGGGCGCAACAACGCGGGTAAGTCGTCCATTCTTCAGAGCCTACTCCTCTTATCTGGGCTCGTGGCTCAAGCGGGTGCGCCGCGCCGGAACGATCAACGGGCTCCGCGTCGAGCGTGATACGCGCGCGAGTAGCGGCGTGCGGTGGCGCGTGCGGCTGCAGGCTGAATCGCGAGGGTGATTGGTGCGTACACAAGCCGAGTGTCACACGTTGTAAGATTTCAGCGTGGCAGGGCTGTTCGGATTACTCGGATTAATTGAGCCGATCTTCTGGGCAATCTTCGGTACTCGGCATGAGCCGCCGCGCACGGACTTGACCGTCCTCGGCGACATCAATCCCAAGCGCAACTAGCCGCTCATCACCGGGCGGTGGCTAGTGCCGATGATGTCGATCATCAGCACATCAGCACACCGTCCACACTGGCGCGCATGCACGCCGCGCCGTCTCTCAGCGACTACACCGACATCCAATTGCTGCGCGCGTACACGAGCGCCTTTGTCCGCCTCTGTTGTTCCCTGAAATTGGAATCCGATGCCGGACCGCGATCGCTAAGCGATGCGCTCGACCTCATGGACGCGGCCGAACGCGTTCTCGCGAAGTGGAAGGACCCAACCAGCGTCACCGCCGTGATCGTGCGGAAATGCCTCACGCTCGGCTTCACCAAAGCCGTGAGTCCGGGAACCACGTTGGAGCCGAGCTGGGCGGGCGCGTTGACCAATGTGAAACCGTTGATCGAGGCCTTCGTCGCCAGAGTCGCGCGATGCCGAGCGCGAGCGCGCCGTGCACCTTCATCGGGTCTCGCCCTTTGCGCACCAGCCGCCTGATGAGGTGCCCCAGACGCGCGCGTCGCTCGGCCGCGTCGTCTTCGGAGAACTGGGACGCGAGGTAATCAGACTCCCACGCGGTCACGTCCTTCGACGGCGCGACAAACGACGGTCGTCGCATATCGGAGCCTCCGCACGCGCTCCGCCGATGATCGACAAGGCGGCCCCGACTGGGCGGAGGGCCAGTCGTCAAGGTCGAGGGCGTCCCCCCGGCGGTGCCGCCGTGGGCGCGATTCTAGAACGGACGGATGATCGGTCGGCGAGATCGCTACGGGGTTACACTTGGTCAGGTCAGATACGCCGCGGATTCACGGAAGATCGTCGCGGCGATCGGACTGCCCTGGAGGCCGCGTGCGACGTCTCATCCTCTCAGCGCTGATTCCGGTCGTCGCCACGTCTGCCGCGCTTGCTCAATCGCCGGCCCAGGCGACGTTCGACGTCGCATCAGTGAAGGTTGCTCCCAACCAATCGCGAGGCGCTCCACGACGGATGGACGAGATCACGTTACCCGTCGTGCGCGTGCTGCCCGGTGGGCGCGTCGAGAGCTACGGCCACTCGCTCCGCAACCTCATTGCGTGGGCCTACGACATCAACACGCTCTATCGCAAGATCGAGGGGAAGCAGGAGATTCTCGAGACGGAGTTCGTCATCGCGGCAAAAGCCGCTGCTCCTTCGCTGACGCCTGCCGAAGCCAGGACCATGGTCCGCTCGCTGCTGGAGGAGCGGTTTCAGCTTCGTTGGCGCTTGCAACCCCGCGACATCGACGGCTACCTGATGATGCCGGCACGCGAGGACGGTCGCACCGGCTCGGGCCTGCGCCCCTTTACCGACGATTGCGACGCCCGCGCAAACAACGCCGTGGTCCGGTTCGACAACCCCGAATACGAACAGAAGGCGCGCTGCGGTTGGTCGGGAATCAACGGCAGGCAGCGCGGCGTCGGCGTGTCGATGGCAACCATCGCGAATCAGCTGACATCCTACATGGCCACCCCGGTGTCAGACCGGACAGGATGGCAAGGGCTCTTCACGTTCGATGTCCCCGGCGACACCCGCGACATGCCATTCATGGCTAAACTTCGGTCGCCGAGCCTCGGCGCACCATCCCCGATCGACGCGCCGACCCTCCTCGATGTGTTTCGCCGTGAGCTGGGCCTGAAGCTGGTGAAGGAGCGCACGACGGTCAACGACTTCATCATCGAACGCGTCGAGCCTCTCATCGAGAACTGAGCGCTTCCCGAATATGTATCACTGCCGGACGAAAGCGTTGCCGCCGCACATCGGCGCGTTCTCGATCTACTTCGAATTCGACAAACACACCGTCACGCTGCTCTTCATCGATCACACTGATGCAGGTCACCGGTAGAGGTGGCGGTTCGGGCATTGAGCCACACAATAAGGGAAGACCTCAGCCATTAGGCCGCAATGCCTTGAAAATGCACGGTGCAACCTTTCACGGATCCCCTCGGGCGCGCCATTCGACTCGCCTGCGGCCCGCCTTCGGCGAGCCGCAGTCTCGCTCATGGCGGGGCCCTGACAGGTTGAATGCAGGATTCAGGCGCGCTTCGTCCAGGCCTGGCCACCATTGTGCGAGCTCACATGACATGCAAAGTCTGTCGCGCCGTGGCTCGCGCGGCGAGCGAAGGCGGACGCGCGTTCATTCATCCCACCTACACACCGCCCAGCACAAGTCGCCTGAATTCTCGAACACGCGCTTCGGCCCGACTGTCGGAAAATAGTCGGGCAGACTTCCGTCGATGGGTGACTTGCGATCGGGGCGTCGGGGATCGGACATCGCGCAACCGCTGCTGGCGGTGTATGCGCTGGTTGGCGGACTCACATCGTTCATCGGTTACTACGCGGACATCCCCCGCCTGGCCGACTGGCTGAACTTCGGCATCTCCATCCAACCGAACACGGCGATCGCGGTGATGTGCGCAAGCCTTGCGCTGCTGCTTCTGAGGGCCGGCTATCGGTACGCCGCCGCCATCTTGGGCGTCCTCGTGTTCGCGATCGGCAGCACCGTGCTCGTCGAGATCGCCACAGGGATCGACTTCGGCATCGATGGTCTGTTCCTCTTCGGTCGCGAGTGGGGACACAGCGGCGTCATCGTACCGGGGCGCATGGGTCCGCCTCCAGCCGCCTCATGGACGATGCTCGGCCTGGCCCTCGTGCTCGCGGCTGCCGCGCGAATTCACGATCGCCTGCGCGCGATCGCTCCCCTGCTGGCAATGCTGGCCGTAGGCATCGCCAGTCTCTCGCTCATCGGGTATCTCTACGGCGTCACGATCCTCTACGCCCTGCCAACCGTCACCATCATCGCATTGCAGACGTCGACGTTCGTGCTCGCGGTCGCGATTGGCGTGATGCTCACGCTTCCCGAGCAGGCCCCCATCCGACTGCTCGACGATGCGAGCCCCGCGGGTACGCTGGCGCGGAGAATCCTGCCCGTCGTGATCGTGCTGCCGATCGTGTTGGGCCTGCTTCGCCTATACGGGGAACGAGCCGGCCTCTTCGATCTCGCACTTGGTACCGCGGCTCGGACGCTCGCGGAGATCCTGCTCATGCTGGCCTTCCTGTGGTGGGCGGCCTCCACCATCGGCAAACAGGCGCTCGCGCGCAGGCAGGCCGAAGAGCAGCTGGTCGAGTCGCTGCGCGAAGCCGATCGGCGGAAGAACGAATTCCTGGCGACGCTCGCGCACGAACTGCGCAACCCGCTCTCGCCCATTCGCAACGCCGTGGCGGTGATGAAACTCAAGAAGCCTGACGATCCGACGCTCGCGAGGGCTTCGGACGTCATCGATCGTCAGGTCGTGTTGATGGCGCGACTCCTCGACGACCTCCTCGACATCGGCCGCATCACGAGCGACAAACTGGAGCTACGCAAGGAGCGCGTCGATCTCGAGGTCGTCGTCCGCGATGCAGTGGAGATGTGCCGACCACTGATCCAGCAGTACGACCACGACGTCGCGGTGGAGGCACTGCCGGCGGCGATCCACCTCAAAGCCGATCCCGCGCGTCTCGGTCAGGTGTTCGGCAACCTCGTGAACAATGCTTGCAAGTACACGGCGCGCTACGGCCGGATCCTCGTGACGCTCGCGCGCGACGGGACCGATGCGATCGTCAAAGTCAGCGACACGGGAGTCGGCATCTCGCCCGATCAGCGATCGAGCATCTTCGAGATGTTCTCGCAGATAGATCACGCCTCCAATCGTCGACATGCCGGGTTGGGCATCGGACTCCACCTCGTCAAACGCCTGGTCGAGATGCACGGCGGCACGATCGATGTGGAGAGCGACGGACCAGGACACGGCAGCACGTTCATCGTCCGTCTCCCGGCGCTCCCCGAGCAGAGCGCGAGCGACGTCACCGAGGCCGCATCGCCGTCACTGCTCACGACGCCTGCCCACGCACGCCGGATCCTCGTCGTCGACGACAACGCCGACCATGCCGAAACGCTTGCCACGCTGCTGTCGATCGTCGGTCACGATGTCCACACGGCACACGACGGCGCCGAGGCGCTGGCCGCCGCCGAACGCCTGCGCCCGGATGCGATCCTGCTGGATCTCGGTCTGCCGCTCGTCAACGGTTTCGATGCGTGTCGTCGTCTTCGCGAGCAGCCGTGGGGCAAGGATGCGCTCCTCATCGCCATTTCGGGCTGGGGACAGGACGTCGACCGGCAGCGGTCGACCGAAGCAGGATTCAATCATCACCTGGTCAAACCGATTGACGCCCGCGTCATCGCGACGCTGCTGTCACGCGCGCCCGCGCCGTCAGACAGTAGTGTGCGCACCGCGTTCTGAACTACAATCGGAAGTTCCTGGGCCGGTAGCTCAATTGGCAGAGCAGCAGACTCTTAATCTGCGGGTTGGGGGTTCGATTCCCCCCCGGCTCACCACAACTTTCCCCCACTTTTCCTAAGCAAATCGCTCAAAACAGCCGTTTTGAGTGCGTTGCGGTTCATTGCGCTACCTTGCGTTTTTATTGAGGATTTTGCGGTTCCTTGATCCCGGTTTTTTGTACCGTTTCTTGTACCGCGTCGATTCGCAATTCCCTGTCATTCCCTGTATTCTCCCGCGGGTGCAGAACCCGCAGATCGCCAGCCGACTGGCCCTGAGGCCATGGACGTCTAACGGTTATGACTTCACGTGACTTGCCTCGCATGACGAAGACGAAACAGCTTGTTGCGATCATTTTGATCAGCCTTGCCGCATCGTCGCTAGTGTCTGCGCAGACCGCCGTCGATTTGGTCGAGCTGATTGGGAAGAAAAGGTCGGAAGTTCCCCGAGTGTTCCCCGGCGCAACGTCCGACATCAAAGGGTGGCAGGGGTGGGACAACATATAGCTCGTATCCGGTTCCAGAGGACGCCTTGTCGGATTTCTCCTTCAGCCACGCTCTCCGCTTTCGGAGCAGGAGGCCGAAGACGCTGTTCGGAAACTAGGTGTGACCGTTGACGTGTCGAAGTACTTCTCTGGACCCACAGAACATGGCTACAGCGACATGAGCGGACCTGTCCGAACAGTCATTTACGATGTTCGAGCAGACGGCAAAGTGACGATCATTCGGATTCATTCGGCGCTTGCGGATAGCGAGCGGTAGTGCAGAACGCTTTCGCTGGCACGAACCACCACAGTCGGATAATTTCTATTCGTGAACTTATTGGTTTTTCTTCCCTTGGGGTTGAGAAGACGGTTCACAGATCGACCGACCTGCTCATCCGCGTTTTTGCGTACCGGTTTTCGTACCGCATGTAAGTGATAGCGAACACAGCACCTAGAAACACGATGTAGGGGTTCGATTCCCCCCGGCTCACCACGTTAGCTTTCAAGCACTTACTCGGATCGGTGTTTCAGCGGCGTTGATGAATCCGCCCTCAAACGGTAGCAGCGTTCGTCAACGCTGTTGACCACCCAGGCCCACCACTATCGCATAACCGATCAGGAGCTGCCGGAGGCGATTCAGGCTGGCGAGCGGCCGGGCGTGGAGTTCAAGAACGCGCGAGGCAGACAAGATGCCTCATTCTGGGAGGTTGCTCGTGCCGCCCTTGGCAAGGCCAATCGACCCGATGGCGGCCTCATCATCATCGGAGTAGACGACAACGGCAACGCGCCCGGTCTCTCCGAAACACACGCTACGACATGGATGAATGCTGATCACGTCAGGCAGGCACTGGCGCCCTATGCCGATCCTTTTGTCTGGGTCGATACAGAGGTCCGCACGGTGGCAGCGGGCCCTCTAGCGAATCGCCGATTCGCTGTCATCAGTGTCCGCGAGTTCGATCAACTCCCCGTGCCGACCACAGTGACTGGATACACCAGTGAGCACTCCCGTGCTAGCCCCCACGGCTGAAGAGTTTGTCAGACGCCGATACCCACCGAAAGAACTGTTGATCGAAAACCTATCCCGTAGGCGTGACGATCGTCGACAGTGCGACCAAGGGCTGAGCGTCTGTCGGCGCCTCTCATGGCCTCGTGCGACTCGTGCATGGCCGTGTCCGTTCTGACGATGGTCTCTTGAATATCAGCCGTTAGGTGTCTCAGCACGTCGATCAGGTGGTAGCTGCGCTGTTGCGTGATGGAAGACGCCGCGAGTGTGCGTTGCATTGCTGGTTCCCTCGTAAGGCGATGCCTTGGATGAGGGACCTGCGGAGCGCAGGAGGCTCAGGAAAGGTGCCACCACGCTATCACGGAGCGGGGAAAACACCTACTCAACGTGCGGTCCGGCAGCGGTAGGCGGGATCGTGGTTGCGCAGGACGGGGATCAATGCGCGAACTTTCGTCGAGATCAGGGTGCCGCGGATGATGAGGGTGGCGATCGTCATGATGACCCAGCCGACTACGACCCCGATCAGGGAGAGGGCGAACAAGCCGATCGCGAGCATGCTCAGCACGCCGATCACGATCCCGGTCGTGGGTACCGCTTCGAGGATCATCAAGTCAAGCACGGGTCACAGGCACGAGGCCGAGCGCGTTCGCGTGTGGGTCGTTCACACGGTGGTCGATGGCGACTCGACGCCTGAGAAGGGTCTCCGAGCTAATCCGCTGAGGACTCAGCGCGAAAGGTGCTTGGAGCGCGCGTCGAACCACTCGTCAAACCAGCGGGTTGCCAGGAAGACTCGACCGAGGGTGAGAACGATCACGGCAACGGCGACCCACGCAGGAATGTCGTAAGGGGTCATACGAGGATTCTACGCCGTCTCTATCGTAGGGTCCACGGCGCGGGCGTCGGTGGCAATCTCGATTGCCGAGACTAACGCTCCGACCAACGTCCGCGACCACGTCCCCTGACATCGTCACGCCCGCACTGGCGAACCGAACTGCAATTCGTATCCGTTGTTGTCGTAGATCGCGAACTCGCGCTTACCGTAATGAAAGGCTTCCAGAGGGGAGCACACCGTCACGATGTCTTTCAGTGCCATCCACAGGACCACGGCGTCATCGACGTTGAAGTAGAGAGAGCCGTGAACGCTGGGGTGTCGAACGGCAGGTCTGCGTTGGGGGTCGCAACCATTAGCCTCACGTCGTCGCGCCGCAGGGACGCCCAGCCGTCAGCCTCGCTGATGCCGTCGCAAGTGAACCCCAGACGCCAAGTGTAGAACTCAATGGTCGCCTGGAGATCCCCTGTTCGCAGCATCGGCCGCAACGACTCAAACCTCACGCGGGTGATGTCCATGAGTGACGCGCTTCCGCGCGAACTGTTGACCGATCCGACAACACTCTAACACTCAGGACTGGGGCCGCTCCGTGAGCAGCCTCAATGCGGGCCGCACCGCTCGCGGACCGCACACGTCGAGGAGTTTAGCCCCCGAGATCATGAGACTCCGACCAGTCCCCGGTTCTCACCCCAAGAGTGTTCAGCGAACTAGCTCGCGCCTTACTGCACCCACGCGACTGTGAGCCTCACCGGCTGACCGTCGGCGGCCACCCACTCGAATGACCCGCGGATGTCCTTCGAGATCGTCAGCGAGGGCCGGAACTGCCGGTCGCCTGACCCAATAGAGAACGCGAGGGCGATATTGTCGCCTCGAACGGTGGGCGCAATCCTGATGTCCTCCCTCATTCCCTTGAGAGAACCGTTGGGCACAAATTCGCTACCCAACACTACGCGTCCTTCACCGCCAGAGGGAACCCGTAGTTCGGGCCGGGCCAGAAGCCCTCCGTCTCGGGTGATCTCGATCTGAAGCCGCGTCGATTCTTGGGCGATGGCAGGTGAAAGGCTCATAGCAACGAGGCACACGAGCGCGAATAGTCGACTCCGCTGCATTGGAACCTCCGTGCCGGGTTTGTCTGCGCGTTTCCGTGGGTGGGTGAATCATCACTATACACCCGGCTCGTGACAGGATCGTTTCTGCTCGATGGTCGCGCGTTGACGCTCGTCGTGAGGGTCGCGGGACCGCCACGCGATCGCATTCGTTCGTGATTCGGTGCAATCGGTTGATCCGCTGATCGTGAGCGCCGGCGCGATTGTTGGAGTACTTCTCGCGGTGACACTTGGAACTTATACGGCAAGCTTGGTGAAAGACGCTGCCTCGGCGCCAGGTCTGATAGCAGTTGCATTCGCTTCCATTGGGCTCCTGACTGCGACTGCAATATGGTCCGCCAGCAGGCACATCAGCCCGCTCGACATCGCCGAAGTGCTACGCGTTGAAAGCGCTGATTAGAGTCGACGAGTCAGCGCGCCGACTGTGGCTCGAAGACGATTCGAAGCCGCGTCCCCGTAGCCTGCGCGAAACGCTCGAGCGCATCGGTCGACGGACGCACTTTGCCGCCGCCTCGCTGCTTCAGCCTGAAGACTTGGCTGGACAAGTGAGTCGGTGTCGAGCGTCAGCGAGATCTGCGAGTGACCGAGATCGAGACGGTCAGTTTCGATGACATGATTCCCCTCTTTGATTGGTAACTCTCGCTCCACTTCAGTGCTGCCTTCATCGCAAGTCGAGAATCGTTCCAGGTGGTGGCGGGAGCTCATGGAAATCTTCAGCAGTCAGTTCCAGCATCTCCTTGTATTCCTTCACAAAGTCCACTCCAGGAATCGCTTCCGCGAGACTCCCCAAGAAGCTGTTGATCCAGCGAAGTACTCGTCCGAAAGCGAACCACGGGGCGACGACGCTCTCCAGCACCGAGAGTTTCATCGTGAGGACGTTCCCGGTGAGCCCTACGGCACTCAACTCGCGCCAGAGCGCATCGCCTTCCTGTCTCATTCCACTGATCTGTAGGTCAGCACTGTTGAGCCGTTCCTCAACCTGAGGCCAGACCTCGATAAATTTGATTCCTGACGGCGTGCTTACGACACGAGCGAGCCAATGGAGAAACTCTCGAACAAACTTAATCATTCTCCGGAGGGTGCGAACGTCGTCGGCTACGGCCACTGCGCTCTCCTGTGCGATACCTGATCGAGTCTCGCTATCAGTCGCCCCTCACCGTCCTCAACCACGTTGAGGAAGAACGTGCGTAACACGTCCGCAAGCTCGTTCACTGCGACGTTCAACGAACCTCCCGCACTCGTCATGAACTCGGGCGGCTTCGACAGGAACAACGAATCCATCTCCGGCGGACAGGATCCTGCCGCCGCCCTTGAACACGACCTTGGCGACTCGTGTCGTAGCCGTGAACGCGTTGTTGAGGAAATAAACGTTGCGGAAGAGCTAGTCGAACAAACTATTTCCAGTGCTTCGATGTTCCGGGTTCGTTCGCGCGCCAGCGATGGCCGCTCCCGGGACAGCGGAACACGATCGTCCTCGACAGGCGGTTCTCGATCACACCAAGGGCTTGCGACACTCTGCGGACCCTAGCCCGGTCTTGGGCGGTTCGCTCACACCGTCGAACTTCTAGCCGTGGCACAGAGCTGCGCTGCCGGAGTGAGGTAGTGGTTCGAGTCACTCAAGTTGCTCTCCGACAAACCGGGTACGATTCACCAAGCCATGGACGGTCGTGTTTCCGATGCGGCGCAGCGAGGGCCGCTCCTCGAGTTCGCGTGCTACGAGGCAACTACTCGTGCCCAACGTCCTTCGGGCGCGTGCGGAGGAGCACCGAAGTGGCGATTCGCAACCGTAGCGGCTCAACCCTCCGGTCGAAGCTCGCGGGTCAACCAGGCGCGGGCGAGCCGCCAGTCGCGCATGACGGTCTGCGGACACCTGCAGCACGTCCGCCGTTTCCTCGACAGATAAACCGCCGAAGAACCGGAGCTCCACGACGTGCGCCCGACGATGATCAGTTCTCGCTCTGAGGCCGTCGAAGCGAACGAAATGTTGGCACGGTGACGAACGCGCCCGCCTCGAGGCACTGGGCCGGTCCGCACCGTTCGTCGACGGGCAGATCGCGGCCATCCCCAGGGGCATGGACTCGTGCTAATCACGAAGATCGAAGCGACTGCACGTCGCGGTCACTTTTATGTGGAGTCGCATGACCCGACAACTTGGGTCGTCCGCGTCGATCTAAGCGAAGGCTGGCCTGCCTCGACGCCGAGCTTGATCTCGACGATTAAGCTCGAGGAGCACCACGGAAGGAGGCCGCCGTGACTCATTCGCGCTTCGTTTGGCTCGCCATTCTCTTGACCTCGCCCGTCCTCGTCCTCACCAGGGGTCCCGACTACACAATCGTGAAGCTGGATACGCCCTCCGGCTTCGTTGTCGGCGCGCCCAGCGCGATCAACGCGCGCGGACGAATCGTCGGCTCGGTTGGCGGCAACGCTCCTCGCGCCGTGGTATGGGAAGACATGAAGGTCATCGCATGGGACATGCCTCCTGGTGGTTCCAGCAACGCTGTCGACATCAATAATCGCGGGCAAGTGGTGGGCTCCGGCGGGCTGTGGCAGGACGCCACACTGATCGACGGCCCCGGGATCGAACTCGGCGCCGGGATGGCGCCCGCGGGCATCAACGAGAGCGGGCAGATCGTCGGCTTGATCCCGACGGCAATCGCGGGCGAATTCCACGCCGCTCTCTGGCAGAACGGCGCCATCGTCGATTTGGGCGTGCTGCCCGGCGATTCCGCGTCCGGGGCGGCGGCGATCAACAACGGGGGTCAGATCGTCGGTGCCAGCGAGGGAACTGCCAGTCAGGTCCACGCCTTTATCTGGGACAAGGGCAAGATGACAGAGCTCCCGGGACTCAACGGCCAGGAGGGACCCTCGACCCAAGCCTTGGACATCAACAACCGCGGGCAAGTCGTAGGAAACTCCGGGCCGCAGCCGGTGATGTGGGAGAAAGGCATCCCCATCCCGCTCGACACGTTGCCGCCCTTGACGATCGGCAAGGCGACCGCGATCAACGACAACGGGGACATCGTCGGATTCCTGCGCTCGCCAACCAGTTCATTTAGCGTGCCCGTGCTTTGGCAGAACGGGAAGCCAGTGACGCTGCCGATGCTTCCGACGGAGCCGGATCATCCAAACGACTACATCGCGACGGACATCAACAACAGTGGCACCATCATCGGCTACCACCTTATTACCGGCTTCCCGCTGCCGCTGATGTGGGTGCGGAACGCGCACTGAGATTCAATACTTTCGATCAAGACATTCGTCGCTCGCGCAAGTCGCTCGGCCCATCACTTCTTTCGTGGCTGATCGTCGATAACGGCCGTATTGTCTGTGCGATGCTAGGCCACCTGAGCAGGTCTGAAAGCACGCTTATGGATAACACCGGCGCCCGCACGGATGACGAGCAGACACGAGACGGCTCTTCTCCTGAACTGGCGGTCTCGGTCCAGAGTGTTCGCGAAGAGTATGCGTGGATTCAGCAGAACCTCCCTGGATTTGAAGTCCTTGGTCAGGGGCTGGTCCTTCACGACTCGCTCGCATTTGATGTGATCACCGTGACATGTGGAGATGAAGTCCGCAGGATCTACACGGAATTCGGCGCAGCGTTCCGCCATTGTGCGGAACGGCGGTTCAGACCGGCCGTTCGCTGAGCAGACGCTGGGACGACGACTATTTCGGTTCCTGAAGCTGCAGGGTCATCGCAGCGAAGTCAATCGAAACACTCTGCGCCTGTGCGAGGACGTCTCGACCGACGTTGGCGAGACAACAATTGCCCCCGATTAACGTGTTCCGCTGAAGCGTGACAGTCGCAGGGCGTAAAGCTACCGCTTTCGAGCCGATCGTGAGCGTGAACTCCGGGAGTGTCACCGATTCGAAAACCTGAGTGCCGCCGATTCCGTTGATTTCCTGCGTTCCTTTCTTGCCGCTCCGCTCGAGAAGATCTGCGAAGAGCGACGCGAAGTTTGCGTTGAAATCTGTCGTTGTCGCTCCAGTGTCGACGATGGCCAGCCCGCTTCTGCCCTGGAACTCTGCTCGCAGCAGCAATCGGCTCTCGCTGAAGACGAGGTTCGGCGCCGAAGCTCGGGGAAGTGTTCCTCCGAGCTCGATACTGCCGTCCTTCGACCACTTGATGGTTCCGGCGTGGATCAGGATCGGCATGCCGATGATGCCGAGTTCCGCGTCGGGTGCCCACTGCGGCGCCGCGTACACTGCGAACGAGACGTCACTGAATCGCATCCCGCCGATCCTGACTTCCTTCGCGACCGCCGTTCGGTACGCGACTCGCGTCCCGGACGGATCGGTAATGAAATGGTCGCCTCCCCGGACTGTCAGACCCAGCCGCCTTGCCTCCGGTTCCGTCACAACCGACTGCCAGGCGCCTGTGTCGAACAGATACTCTCCGCTTTTCCCGTTGACGGAGACCGGAATCGAGAAAGAGTCGCTTTCGTGCCGCAGCACCGCGCGTGTTCGTGGACTGTTCTTCTGATCAGGCCGTCCGCTGAATTTCTCGTTGTTTTCCTTTTCGCGGAGCACTTCAGAGGAATTGGAAAATGCGGAGCTCCATTCTCGATACGTGCTGAGGAAACGAGCGTACTGACCGGTCCTTGCATAGAGCTGGCAGAGCATGTCGAAGGCATCGTTGGCGAACTCCGGCCTGGGTTGTGATTTGACGATCTCCCGTAGCAGGCGTTCGGCAGTTTCGCGATCGTTGAAGGCATTCGCGACTGCCGCTCTGAGCAAGGGGGGAGAGGCCGGTGTTAGCGCCTCGCGAAGTTCAAACCATCGGCGAGCGCGGTACAGCTCCTGCGCATCGGTCGCTGTCTGGGTGTGAACACTCGATAGATACGAAACGGCGACCAGAACCACCGGCAGAAATCGTCTGATCACGATTTGCTCCGTCGTTGCTAGACTGGCATCAGCGCGAATCCAAACGCGGTCCGGAGGTCGCTATTCTCGCGCATCTCGTAGTTCGATTTCATCCACTGGACTTCATACATGACCGCCCGCAAACGACCTGCGTATGCAAGCGATTAGAACCGCGTTCGTGCATCGCAGCGAGAACCGTCTTCGCGCGGGCTGGCGCCTGTTGATTCAACTGATCCTGTTTGTCGTAATCCTGGTTGGCGTCGCTCTATTCAGCACCGCGATGGGCAGAGGAGCGGGCACGACAAGTGCTGCCTCGCTGATTTATCTTGGGAGCGGTCTCGGACTGGCATGGTTGATGGCGCGATATATCGACCGTCGACCCTTTGCCGAGTTTGGCTTGCGGCTGAATCGTGAGTGGTGGGTAGATCTTGGTTTTGGCGTGGCACTGGGTGCAATCGTCATGACGGGGATCTTCGTGTCATTGCGATCCGCCGGCTGGATATCGGCCACGCGAACAGGTGTGACCGACCTTGGTGTGCCCTTCTATTGGGCATTCATGATCAAGATGCTCGATCTGACTGCGGTGGGCGTCAACGAGGAACTCACGTTTCGCGGCTACCAACTGAAGAATCTTGCGGAAGGGCTGGTTGGGCGACGTGTGAGTCCGCGCAGGGCGATCGCACTCGCCTTCCTGATCTCATCAGGAGTTTTTGGTGTCGCGCATCTCGCCAATGTACTGGTAGACGCCGCCGGCCCCACGGGTGTCAGCACGTTGAACCTGGTGGCGGGCGGATTGTTGTTGGGCCTTCCGTACTTGATGACGGGCCAGCTCGCCATCTCGATCGGATTGCATATCGCCCTGAATCTCTTCCAAGGGACTGTTTACGGTTTCCCAGTGAGCGGCAGTCCGCAATCCACTCACCTGTTTTCCGTCCAACAGACCGGACCGGCACTTTGGACTGGTGGCGCCTTTGGCCCCGAGGGAGGGCTGATCGGCAGCATGTGGATACTCATCGGGTGCGCCCTGGCTGTGATGTGGATACGTCAGCGCCGCCGGCGATTCGGACTTTATGAGCCGCTGGCGAGGTATATCGGAGTTCACCAGCCCACGTCAGGCGGCCCAGCGCAGGCGATCGGCGGCGCGCCGCCAACCGACCGGCGGGTTCCAACTCGCGAAAGTTAGGCAACTGGCGCAACATCGGCGCATCGCTCATCGATCCGTTGTCTTTGGAGTCAAGGTTCGCACAATCAAAACAGCCAGCAGCGGGATGACGATCGCGTAAACGTATTGCGTCCGCGACACGCCGATGCCGAAGGGAAACCAGATGCCCGGCACGCCGATCGGATCGAGCAGTTCGCCGCCGAATAACGCGGCCATAATCGAGGCCAGCGTGACCAGCGCCAGGATCCGCATGGGTCCGCTGCGGGCAATGCGCGCGCCGATCACGACAAACAGCACGATCGACGCGAGACGGCTGCCGCTCGTCACACTCGCCGATTGGATCACCGCGCCGATGATCCCGGCGACCGCCAGCACTACGGCCGACACATCAATGCTTCGCCACGGAGGCAGGCGCCAGCGGTTCCAGGCCAACGTCCAGGCAGCCATCGTTGGAACCCACATCACGGACGCCAGCCACGCATAAGTAGTCAGATCCATCAGATCGGTCCATGCGACGATCGCATTGTTCAAGCGCCTGGCTGCCATGAGCGCAAGGGCGATGCTGGCGAAGATCAAGAAACTCTTGTGGCTGCTGCGAGACTGGTACCCGATCGCCAAGCCGATGAGTGCCAGCATGGCGATCGGCTCGATGACTTCGACGATGTAACCGGCGATGGTTCGCTCCCATTGCACGCGGTGGAGCGCATCGCTTGTGGGGCGTGGAGCCAGAATCGGAGGGCTGTGCATCCCGCCGCTGTCTGCGCCCCGGTTGCCGGGAAGCATGTATGCGCGGACAGCGAGCATGCCACGGGTGCCTGCAGCATCGGCGGGCAGGGCGAAACGCAGCGGACGCGTGCCGACGACGCGCGGGTCTGGGCCGAGCCTGCCCGACCCGCCCAGGCGTTGGCCATTCCAATAGAGTTCGTAGCCGTCCTCGACGAGGGTTGGGCCGAGGATGTCCCACGAAGCGCGTCCGGCCGGCACCGTCACCGCGCGCCGGTACCAGGCATAGCCGTGATAGCCGGGATGACCGTGCGCCATCCACCCGCCGACGTAATCGGGCAGACCCACGTCGCCGTCGTGGCTGCCCGGCGGGGCGGTCATATCGACCGTCTCCCAACCGTCATCGTCTGTATTGGCGTCCGCCCAGTGTGGGTCATCGCCGATATGGAATCGCCACGAGCCATCGAGCAGCGTCGCTGCGGCGCGCAGCGTCGGCGGATCAGGGCGGCCGCCGATCGCCAGGTCGGCGATCACGATGGCCCATGCCATCAGCGTCACCATCACGATGCCGACGATCAGTCTGCGTTGTGTCGCGTCGATCGAGGTCGCCGTCGACGCTGTCGACCTGGGCATCATGCAATGACCTCGTCGAAGATCTCGCTGGCCGCAGGCAGGTTATCACTTAAATTGATTTGAGCAGTGGCACCTAGTCAGGGAGCGACGCGTCAGTCAGTCGCGTTGTGCTCAAAGGCTCGTCGTACACGCGCTGATAAATGCGACACCCAGCGGTGTGAGATCGGCCGTTCGATCGTGACCCAGAGCGACAGTGTTGGAATGCGGTCCTGCCGAAATCGTCAGTAGCCCAAGGCGAGCGAGATTGTCACAACAGAGTTCGACAGTAGCAGGCTCAATCCCGAGAGCCTCGGCAAGGTGGGGTATCAGTCGTCGGGCAACCAGGTCGCGGCGCTTTTTGGAGATCGATTCGTCATTCTTCGGAGCGTCCCGGTACTGATCGAGCTCCAACGTCAGCCTGTGAACGAAGCTCAGGAGCTGTGCATCAATCGGCGACAGATCCGCAAGTATCGTGGCGA
Source organism: Vicinamibacterales bacterium (assembly GCA_035263125.1). GTDB lineage: Bacteria > Acidobacteriota > Vicinamibacteria > Vicinamibacterales > UBA2999 > Gp6-AA40. The sequence goes on along the minus strand of DATFRP010000131.1, from coordinate 7,527 downwards.
ACGAGGGCAGCACTGACTCCGGGGCCGTCGAGGCGTTCGCGAGCAACGCGGCCCACTGTTCCGCCAAATCGATATTCTCCTCAACAGAACTGTGCTCCAGAATTCTGAGGAGAATCCTTCTCGGCACTTCACCTGGTTCTTTGCCCATTTCCAAAGCAAGCGTCGCAGCACGGTCTACAATCTTGGACGCCCTCTCCACTCTCCTCTTCTGCCCCTCCGCGTTTGGGTGCGCCACGACTTCCCCCAACGCATCGTCAGTGGGAGCAAGGACTCTGCTTAGAAAGTCTTTGACGAGCTCGGGGCTGGGCTTTGCCACAAGGGCGGAAGAGCCCACTTTGATACCTGTGATGATCACCGATGCAGTGACAGGGTCCATTCCTCGCTCTCAGGACAGCGCTTTCGTAACTATAGCAATCAGAACCCGGGCGGTTTCGTCAACGCCGTCCGTATCCGATCGGCTGATTGAAACCGCCGCACAATGTCCGGCGCTTGCGTCGCTCTGCCATCGACTCGCCAATTGAGATACCGCTCGGCCCCTGGAGAACCGTCCCAGTACCCGTCGGGCGTGAACGCGACCCAGTCGGCGGCCGCGCCGCCCTCCTGGATCGGTAGAACAGACAGCGTCGCGCGAAGCCGGCCGTCGTGCGCGGTCCACGCGTGCAGCTCTCCCTGCCGTGCCGTCCAAACGATCGTTCCATCCGGAGAGAATGCGGCCGCGGGCGACAATCCCGATAACGGCGGTGACGGCGGCAATGGTTGATACACGCGAAGCGCCGGGTGCCGCAGGGTCATGATCTTCTCCCCCGTGGTCGCTGCGACGACTTCGAAATTCCCGTCATCGGCCAGACGCACGATACGCTTGCCGTCCTGCGAGAAGTTCACAGGGTGGTAGCCGCGTTCGGTTCGAAGCATCCGCCACGTGCGAGCGTCCCAATACACCGTGCTCTCATGCGATTCCGCAGACACTCCTTCGCGCGATACCACGAGCACGGCTCCATCCGGCGACCACTGTATCCATCGCGCGCCGAGGCTTCCGGCGAGGGTCGTCAAGCGGCGGCAGTTCCTGGCATCGAACACCGCCACGACCGGGACTCCTCTGATCCGATCGACGGTCGTCAGGAATCCGGACACTGCCGCGAGCGCCCCGTCTGGCGACAGCTCCATGAATGGGTACGGATATCGATCGGATTTGATGTCGATGGTGCATCGTTGTCGTCCGGAGGCGGCGTCAAGCAGGTGGAACATGCGGGGGTTGAGAATCTCCGCCCAGGCGATCGCCGACCCGTCGGACGACGCTCCGAGCCAAGTCATGTACTGCTCCTGACTCCATCTGGCGCGTCGCGTGGTCATGTCCCAGAGCTCGAGCCGTCCAATGCCGTCAACCACCACCATGTTTCGATCGACAAGCGGCACGACGTGTGCCGCCCTCTCGAACTGTGCCGCCAGCCGTTCACCCGTCGCCGGATTCCAGACACTCACGCTTGGTGGTGCATATCCCGGATCGCTGACCGCAACCAGTCTCGAGCCATCCTGCGACATCAGCAGCGTTGTGGGCGATACCGCTTCGCTCACCATCCAGCGTTGTCGACCTGCAGCGGTTTCGAACAATCGCATCTCGCCGGATGGTCCGCTAACAGCCACCAGGCTCGCGTCCGGCGAAAAGGTGACGCGACTCTCCCCGCCCGTCCTGGGCTCGTCACGCGCGGCAAGCAGGCGTCGCGCGCCCGATTCGGTATCCCACAGCGCGATTTCGCTGCGATGCCCCTGCTGATCCGCGGTGATGATGGCGAGCGTCCGTCCGTCGGGCGATAACGACCAGTCGCGCATCTGAACCTCGCCGATCACGAAGCGGGCACGTTCGTCTCCGTTGGTCGCATCGAACACGACGGCATCGCGACGCCATGCGTTCCGCGAAGCCAGGAACACAACGACAGTCTCCCCCGAAGCCGCGCACACGACGGCGGCGAAGTCGGCGGATGAAAAATCGCGCGTCCACACCTGCTGCCCGGTCGTGGCGTTGTACAGGGAGACGTTCGCGCCGCGAGACGTCCCGCGAGGAATCGCAATCCAGGACCCGTCGCGCGGCATGCAGGGGCGTGGGTTGCCAAGCGGACCATCACGGTCCCGCGAGAAGCCCGGCAACGTCGCTGTCTGAGCGCCGGTGACGGGATCGCGAATCGACAGCTCACCCTGCGACACGGACACAGCCATGAAACGCTTCTCATCTGAAATGGTCTGCAGCGTGCCGGAGAGCCCCCACCGCTTCGTTTGTGTCGCGATGTCGATCCCCACGCCACCGTCTTGACCCCAGACGAGAATGGTCCTGTCGTTCAGGAACTCGACCGTCCGCTGCCCGATGCGGGACGCGGCAGGGACTGCCGGTACTCGAAAGGTGGAACGCAGCGTCCGGGACGGCACATCCCAGATCTTCACGGCAGCTGCGGACTCGTTGCGCGGTCCGGAGGGTTCTTCGTCAATGGGAGCTGACGCCAGCAGCACACCGTCCGGAGAAAACCGCAGCTCATGAATTCCGTATGTCGCTCCGGTCTCGAGGGTTCCGAGCAGCAGGCCCGTATCCGTCCCCCAGAGTTTGACGATGCCGCGCTGCCCGGCGGTCGCGAGCGTACGTCCATCGGCCGAGAACGCCACGGCCGTGACATCCCCGAGGTGCCCGAGGCGGACGTGCACCTCGACCGGCGACTGGCCAGCTAGAGTCCCGATCGCAAGCGCAACGCTGACCCAAAGCGCGGTGGTTCGAACAGTCATGTCCGCTCCCTCCGACTGTGCCGCCTCCTTTTCCTTCAGTAGCTGCTCTAAACTGATACCTCACATTTCCGGTAGAGCCTCAACCATTTTCTCCATATGCGCAATAGGGTCCGATGACCAAATCCAACCACGACGCCTCTCGAGACGAACAACACGGCCTTCGTGGGCCGTCCGACGACGAGTTGTCTGCAAGACGGGCAGAACTCGAAGGCGTCATCGAGGAAGCGACCCGCGATTTCATCAAGACGATTGAAAAGAGCGTCGCGAGCGGAGCCATGACTGCAGAAGAAGCTTCGGTAGAAATCGAGCGCTTCAAGCGAGAGCTCGCACAGCTCACAGGACCGTCCGGCTCAGCCAGCAATGGCTGACGGATTTGGGCGAAGCATCGCCACTGCACGATCCAACATTGCGGGATCATCCGATGCGATGATGGCTCGCCGTTTCTTGCGGTCGAGGGAATCGGTGTAAGAGAACCTGAAAGCATTGCGACGTGTAAGGCCATAAAACACATGGCCGAACTCGCCCTCCGACACGGTACCCGCCGCTATCGCGATCACCCATATCCCTGATCGCTTGGTCGTGGTGAATCCCATGAATCGCCTCGATGCATCGATGTTCGATGCGATCACCGGTGCTCCGTCTTTCAAGACGAGCATCGCAGGCATTTCTACAAAGCTTCGCACGGTCTTCTCGTCGAGTGCGAGGTCACCGGTGACACTCACGCGGGCAGGCTCGGCGAGATCGGCATCGGGAAACGACGACACCTGATGCCCGCTCGCCTGGAAGATCGTATTTCGCTTGACGGTCACAATCGTCCCACACGCCAGCACTCCGCCGATCGCCGCGGTCGCTATCCCGTATAACCACGGGCTGCCGGGTCTTTCTCCCTCCACGAGCATGTAGCGTCGTTCTACGGGGAAGCCATCGATCTCGTAGCGTTCCGCGGCCAGCTTCGTTGCCAGGCTGGTGTCGAGGTCACGCAACATGCCCTCGACGTTCCGGACGATCGCATCTCCACCCCCCACTGGACCGACATGCTGAACGAGCAATACACGCTGGTTCTCTGCATCAACCAAGGGATACCACGACCGGTCAACGGACGTCAGCTTTCCGTCCGATCCCTTGTTGCCGTACTCGTATACAGCCTCTGGAACTGAGACTCCGGACACGCTCACGTAGTTCTGGTTGATGGCATTGGCGCGAATTTGCTCGAGTGATACCTTCGACGGTGCTTCGGCATTCCGCAGTGCGTCCACCGTCGATTCCAACGATGCGATCCCCAAAGCGGCGAGCAGAATTGCCAAGGCGACATTCAGGGGGATGAAGTTGATTCGGTGCCGCCACAGGACGGAGTTCGTTTTCGCGAGTGCGCCCAGCACGTGGTTAACGATGCGCATGTGCTCCTCACTTGAAAGTGCCCGCAGTTACCACAGAAGGGTTTCCCAGTCCTTCCCCCTATTACTCGGCTGTCCATTAATGTGGATGCGTCTGGCCCGGTTGGACTCCGTCTCGCAGAGCCCTGTGGACTTATCGGACTGTTCACCGGCTGGCGACAGCACGCCGATGACCAACACGCTCCGGATCGGTTGTATCCTCCACCACCGGGGCCTCCAAACGAGAAGAGGAACGACCCATGGCGAAGAAATCACCAGCGACGAAGCGATTAGCCCGTGCAAATAGAGTGAACGCGCGCGCACTGACCGAACCGCAGCGGCGCGCGGTCATCACGGCGTTCGTAGATGACCTCGAAGCCGTGGTGGCAGGCGGCAAGTTTCGTGCGCGCCGCCGCTTCCCCGACCCGTTCATCGAGACGGAGCCCGATGAACACGGGGACATCAACGGCGAGCGCGCGACGCATCGACTGACGCCCGCGGGCCAGCAACTGGCGCGTGTGGTCAGTCTACTGAGTGGCGGGATCAAGGGGGCGTCGATGGGTCGCGCCGCGAAAGTCGTGCTCGGGATGATGCGACCGCGGACCGCGTGAGCGAAGAAGCCCTACGGGCCGGCCCCATTCTGCGTCACAGTGAAGATCTGATCGGCAATCGCAATCGATCCGACACGTGCGGGACCAGGATTCGCCTCCACCCTGTAAGAGATGCGACCGCTTCCGACGTTCGTCACACCTGACTGCACCGTGATCCACGCGACCGTACTGCTGGCGGTCGACTGACATCCGCTCTGCGTGACGAGATCGATGTTGCCGCTTCCTCCGCTCGATCCAAAGGTCTGATCTCTCGGAGAAATCGCATACATGCACGGCGCATCCTGCGTGATCGTCTCCGTCTGACCGGCAATGGTCAGCGTGCCGGTTCGTGCCTGGCCAGTGTTGATTTCTACACCGAAGGAAACCGAGCCGTTTCCGGTGCCGCTCGTCGCCGAGGTGATGGTGAGCCACACGACATTGCTTCTCGCCGACCACTGGCACGAACTCAGCGTGGCGACGGTCACAGGTGTCCCCGCCCCCGCAGGACCGACGCGTTGATTCGTCGGGGTGATCGAGTAGGTGCAGGGGGCTTGCGATACCGTGAGCGTCTGACTCGCGATCGTGAGCGTACCCACTCGTGCAACGCCGATGTTTGGAGCCACGTTGAAGGCGACCGATCCGTTGCCTGTGCCCGCCGTAACGGACGTGAGGCTGATCCACGGCGCATTGCTTGCCGCGGTCCATTGACACCCGTTCTGCGTCGATACGGTGACGGGATTTCCGGCGCCGCCTGCGACGCCGACGTTCTGACTGGTGCCCGATATCGCGTAGTCGCACGGCGGTGGTCCGGGACTCGGCGACGGCGAGGGATTTGGCGATGGGGAGGGAGTGCTCCCGGCTTGCGTGATGTTCGAGACCTGCCCCGCAATGGTGATGGCGCCAACCCGCTCCGCAAGCGGATTCGGCGCCACCGTGAAGCGCACGCTGCCGCTGCCGGCTCCACTCACTGGCGGCGTCAGCGAGATCCAGTTGACGCTGCTCGCTCCCGTCCACGGACAGTCGGTTGCCGTCGAAATCGACACGCTCCCGGCGCCGCCGTTGACGCCGACGACCTGACTCATCGGCGTCAGCTCGAATCGACATGGCCCGCGCTGCGACACCTGCACGCGGCTGTCCTTGACGAGGATGTCGCCCTCGCGCGACGCCCCGCCCTCGTTGGGCGCGACTTGAAACTCCACGTTGTGCGTGCCCTGCCCCGATGCAGGTGACAACCCCGAGATCCAGTCCGTGGTGGTGGTCGCATCCCACGCGCACTCGGGCTGCGCCGTCACGGTGAAGACGCCGCGCCCTCCGGCGGCGTCGACGCTGGATGGAGTGGTCAGCGACAGCTGACACTTGACCGGGGTGGGATCAGTCGTCACCGACGATGATGTCCCGCACGCACCGGCCACGGCAGCGACCACCGGAACGATCGCCAGAAGGACTCGCCAGCGAGAACCCACGCTCGCACGATCGCGTTTCAGTTTCACCGCAGCCCCCACGAGAAGGAGGTGGGCGCGATCCGCCACCTCAACTGCGCTGCGCGGATGTCGTGGCAAGACGCATTCCATCGCTCATCCAGCGAATCCTCCAATTTTGAGACGACCGTGGCGTGCGTCACTGTCGATGAGGCATCACTGCTTGTGATTCGGACACGATGCGAGAAGGTTCGAGTGCGGTGCGAACGACACCGCGGCGTTGGCTGAGATTGAAGAAAGTCTTGGAACGCTTTGATATCTGGATCTGAACCACAGCGCAACGGCTCGGATGGATCGATTGCGAAGCTCGAGTCTCGATGCGATCGAACAGCCCGGCTGGCGTGCAGTCGAGCACGCACGCCGATGATGCGATCGCAGTTTCGCGATCGGTGATAAACGTCTGGTTGGGAGGTTACTCGTGAAGACTCTCGACGCAGATACCATCGTGGCCCGCGCGACGCCTGTCACGCATCAGCGCGCGCCAGAGCTGCAGCCCTTCAAGCATCTCGTCCGGATGCCGATCGCGCTTTCGGAAAAAGCCTGCAACGAATCGGTTGAGAATCTCAATCAGATCCTTGCCGACACCATCACCCTCCGGGATTTATACAAGAAGCATCACTGGCAGATCGCCGGACCGAGCTTCTATTCACTGCATCTGCTCTTCGACAAACACGCCGACGAACAGAGCGAGCTCGTCGACGCGATCGCGGAACGGATCCAGCTGCTGGGAGGCGTGAGCCTGGCGATGGCGTCCGACATCGCCGAGACGACGATCATCCCGCGCCCACCGCGCGGTCGTGAAGAACCGCCGATTCAAATCTCTCGCCTGCTCCATGCACACGAGATCATCATCAAGGAAGCGCGCGCCATGGCGCGTCGTGCCGCAGAGTCGGGCGACGATGGCACGAATGACCTGCTGGTGAGCGACGTCATCCGCCGGAATGAACTGCAGGTGTGGTTCGTCGGCGAGCACGTCGTCGACGCGCCACTCGTACGAGGCTGAGCACAGCCCCTTTCATAAGAACAGCCGTGGGCGCTTCATACGAGGCGCTCATGCGTGAATAGCGACCAAATCCCCATCGACGGGCTCCACGATCTTCGGCCGCAGTTGAGTCAGGGCACGATCACCCGCGGTCGCATCGGCGTGCAGATCACCGCGGTCCCGAAGAACCTACTGCAGCCCTGGCAACCCGGCCTTTCACCCGGACGAATCCAGCCTTCGACTGAGGACGCTCACTTGGGTTCGGCATGAGCGTCAGGGCTCACGGGTCCTGTCGGCGGGTCTCCCCGCTCGTCCTCGGCGCCAAAAGATCGATCACG
>DATFRP010000130.1:0-4911 GCA_035263125.1 Vicinamibacterales bacterium | reverse complement strand
AGAAGCGATGCCCGCCGCGCAACTGGTAGATGCGGAAGTGCCCGCTGATCGCATCGAGCGTCTCGCTCTCGGGCACGGCAGGGGTCGTCAGCGCGCCCGGTGGAATCGGGCCGGGCTTTGCCCAGCCTTTGAAGTGCGTGTCTATTGCCACGGCTGAAACTCCAGGCGTGTAATGCAGAATTCAGAATGCAGAATGCAGACAATGCCCGTAGAAGCTGTGACGGAGTGAAAGCGGATCCCTTTCACCCAGCTCTTGCGACGCGTTTCGTGTCTGCATTCTGAATTCTGCATTCTGCATTACGACATCTCATGCCGTCGCTCACCCTTCGCCTGTTGTCGTTCGTGATCGAACGATACCCGTTTGCGGTGCCGATCGTTGAGCGCGCGCTCGAGTCGTGCCCCGTCCCGGACAACGCTTCAGATGCGGCGATTGGGAAGTTCCGGCAGTCCTTTCGCAAGGCGCTCGCGAACGACTCGGCCGCACTCGATCTCGGCGGCGTTCCAGACCCGACGCCGGGGGTGACTGCGAAGCAGCGATTGAGTCAGGCACGACAGGAGCTGCTGGAAGGCTGCGACGGCTTTCTCGCGCGTGAAGCAATCGCGGCGTCGCTCAGTGCCGACGAGCGCCGCGAGATCCTGCACGGCATGGTGCTGACGCGGGCTGTGGACAATCGTCTCAAGCTGTTCTTCACGGGCAACGACGTCCGCTACAACGACGTCCCGTTTCAGGGCAAGGGCTTCCGGTCGCTCGGGCAAGAGGCGATCTACGCGGCCGGGATCCGCTTGAAGCGCGGGCCGTCGTGGCGTGATCCCGAGCGTGGATGGCAGGGCGACATCGTCGGTCCCATCATCCGGGATCTCGGTGTGGCGTTTGCGATGCGGTCGGATGGCGAGGCCGTGCGGATGGTTCTCAACGCGCAGATGGGCAAGGCCGGGCCGCCGATGGACGGCAGGGATCTGCACATCGGCGACTTCGAGTGGGGCGTCCTTCCGGCCACTGCACCGCTCTCGATCAGCACGATGTCGATTGCCGGCATCGCGCTGGCGCTGTCGCGCGAGGCGAGGGGTCGGGTTGCGGTGTCGTTCATCGGCGAAGGCGGATCCTCTCTGGGCGAATGGCACGAGGCGATCAACCTGTGCGCGGCCCGGCGTCTGCCCGCGGTTTTCTGCATCGAGAACAATCAGACTGCGCTTTCGACGCCAGTGCGCGAACAGTCCGCGGTTCGCGTGTTCGCCGACAAAGCTGCCGGCTACGGTGTGCCGGGCATCACCATCGATGGCACCGATCCGGATGCCGTGGCCGCCGCGTTCACATGGGCCGCTGACCGGGCCCGGGGTGGGGCCGGTCCCGCGCTCATCGAGCTCGTGGCGATGCGGATGAGTGGACACGCGCACCACGACGACATGCTGTATCTGGGGAAGGAACCGTCACCTGGATGGACGTATCCGCCGCTCTCGTCAGGCGCGTATGCCGATCGCGAACGCTACGCCTTCTGGTCGGCGAAGGATCCGATCGCGACGTATGCGGCACGTCTGGAATCGACCGGCGTGATCGCGGCTGGCGATCTGGATCGGATGAAGCGCGATGCCGAGCGGGTCGTCGAAGCGGAAGCCCGGGCCGTCATCAGCGCACCATGGCCCTCGTCCGCTGACGCCGGCCGCAACGTCGTTGCGGGTGAAGCCCCGCGCGTGCGACTGGAGCCTCTCACTCCTGAATCGCGTGTGCGCGTCGACTTCGATCCGCCGCTTCCCGCGGTCGACGCGGGTCTGCCTTTCGACCGGCGCGGCCGTACGTTTCTCGAGGCGGTAGCGATGGGCGTCGCCGATGCGCTGCGCGCCGATCAGCGAGTGTTCGTGTACGGGGAGGATGTTGGCGGACAGTACGGCAACTCGTTCCTCATGTTGAAGCCGCTGCTTCAGGAGTTCGGCGATCGCATTCTCAACTCGCCGATCGCCGAGGCCGGTGTGCTCGGCGTCTGCGTCGGTGCGGCGCTGGCCGGTCAGCGACCGATCGGCGAGATGCAGTTCAACGATTTCGTCGCCAGCGGCTTCAATCAGCTCGTCAACAACGCGGCGAAGATTCGCTATCGATGGGGCGGATCGGTGCCGATGGTCGTACGGATGCCGTGGGGAGGGCTGCGGCACGCGGGCCCGTATCACTCGCAGAATACCGAGGCGTGGTTCTATCGAACGCCGGGGCTCAAGATCGTCGTGCCCTCGACGCCCGAGGACGCCCGCGCGCTGATGGCGACCGCTGTCGGCGATCCCGATCCAGTGCTTTACTACGAGCACATCGCGCTCTACCGCGACCCGCGCATCAAGCAGGCGCTCCCGACACAACCACCGGAGCCGCTGCCGCTCGGAACAGCTGCTCTTCGACGGGCAGGCGGCGACCTCGCGATCATCTCGTATGGCGCATACGTGCACGTCGCGATGCGTGTCGCCGAACGGCTCGCTTCCGATCGCATCGAAGCCAGTGTGCTCGACCTCCGCACGCTCGTGCCGCTCGACAAGGAGATGATCCTCACTCTCGCCCGCCACTGCAGCCGAGTGCTCATCGTCCATGAGGACACGCGCACGGGAGGAATCGGCGAAAGCATCGCCGCCATCATTCAAGAGGAAGCGTTCGAGTCACTCGACGCGCCGATCAGGATCATCGGCTCACTCGATACGCCCGTCCCTTACTCACCGCCGCTCGAAGAAGCGTTCCTACCGTCGGAACAGGAGATCGAGCGAGCTGCAAGGCTCCTCGTCTCGTACTAGACGTAGGTAGTGTCCTGCGAGCCCCTCTTACGACAGTCTGTGAGAGGAGCGCACCGACGCACGTCAGCTCGATCGCACCGGCCATCGTCAGAGCGTTCGCACCGACAAGCGTTAGCGGGCTCGCACCGACAAAGACGGTCCGGCTGAAGCCGGACACTACATCTATTCGTATCGGAGGGCTTCGATCGGATCGAGCCGTGACGCGCGCATCGCGGGGACGAACGAGCTGACCAGACCGACCACGACGAGGATGGCCGTGCAGATGCCGACGAGTTCGAGCGACAGCACGAGGTGGATGTCGCCGCTGCCGGTCGTGTCGTCGAGCAGTTCCGACAGGAACGGCCGCGGGCTGGTCAGCCACACGAGCACATAGGACACGAGCACGCCGGCGACGCCGCCGGCAAACGTCGTCGCGAGCCCTTCGAGCAGGAACTGCCAGAGGATCGCACTCCGCCGCGCGCCGAGCGACTTGCGGAGGCCGATCTCGCGCGTGCGTTCGGTGACCGACACGAACATGATGTTCATCACGCCGACGCCGCCGATCGCGAGCGTCAGCACCCCGATGAACGAGAGCACGAGCTTCAGTCCCAGGACGATGCCTTCGGTGATCTTCTGCGACGCCGCCGAGCCGAAGATGTGAACCGCCCGTTCGTCGGCGGGATTGAATCGCAGACGTTTCCCGAGCAGCTCCTTGACCTGCGTCGTCGTCTTCGCATCGAGCGACGGATCCATCGCCTGATAGACGAACACGCTCAGGAACTCGGTGTTGTACAACTGACCGGCGGTCGTGTAGGGAATGAACACGCTCTCCTTGTCCGGACGGCCGTAATTGGAAAGCTGCACCTTCTCCTTCCCGACACCGACCACGGTGAACGCCATGCCGTTGATTCGGACGGTCTCGCCCACGGCGGGCGTCGTGCCGAACAGCTTCAGCGCGACTTCGCTGCCGAGAAACACGGCGTGACGCTGGAGGCGCAGATCCTCGGTATCGAGGAAGCGGCCCGCAGCTGGAATCTCCGATCGCATGACGCCGTACGACGGGGCGACGCCGCGCGCGCGGTAGGTTGCCTGCTTCGCTCCGTACGCGACATTGACGTCGGTCATGAACTCGGGGCTCCACGCCTTCACGAGTGGAAGCTGACCGACGGCCTCTGCGTCGGCAATCCGCAGACGCACGGCCTTGCCCGCGCGCTCGCCGCCCGCCTGCATGCTCGTCTGCCCGGAGAACATGATCGACACGCCGTCACCGAACGCCCCCTTGAAACCACGAAGGAGCGCCTGATTGAAGCCTTCGCCGTAGGCAAGCAGCATGACGACCGACACGATGCCCCACGAAATCCCGAGCATCGACAACCCGGCACGCATGCGATTGCGCAACAGCCCGGTCGTCGCCTCGCGCACGATGTCGACTGCGACCTGCCAGGACCGCGAGAGGCCCCAACTCCTGAGACGCCGTGCAGCGAGACGGGGTGTGCCGTGGATGGCGACGTCGGGAGCCGACTGCGTGCTCATGCCTCGAACCGAAGTGCTTCAACCGGCGGAAGCATGGCCGCGCGTCGCGCGGGGTAGGTCGATGTGAGGACGCCGATGATCGTCAGCACGGCGACGGCAGCAGCGCCAGCCTGCCAGGTCAGAATCATTCCCTGAAAGCGGGTCGGCATCGGCAGCGTGTTGACCGCCGCGCACAGCAGCAGCGCCACGACCAACCCGATGGCACCGCTGATCATCGTCAACAGAAAGCCCTCGAGGAAGAACTGTTTCTGAATCTGGCGCGTAGTCGCGCCGAGCGCCTTGCGCACGCCGATCTCACGCGTCCGCTCGCGCACCGCGACGAGCATGATGTTCATCACACCCAGCCCGCCGAGCGCGAGCGTGACGAGGCCGACGACGCTGAAGAAGTCCTTCATGGTTTGCACCATGCGTCCGAACATCAGCGACTGGAGCGACGTGTCCCACATCGCCACGGCGTTGCGATCGTCGGGATCGAACCGGTGACGCGGCGCGAGGATTCGACGGACTTCACGTTCGAGCGGCCAGTCGATGTCTTCGATCCGTCCGGTGCGGCGGTCGATGATCCCGGGCAGACGATCGACGACCCACGGCTGCGGCGACACGATGATGTTCGAGAGCACGCCGGGCGCTACACCT